>JAEXBC010000321.1 GCA_023457875.1 Bacillota bacterium
GTATATGGTTTTGATTCACCCGTACTAAAATGCTCCATTTTCCTTAAAAATGGTTCTATCCAGACGATTCACATTGGCCATGTTAACGAAGAAGAAAACATATGTTATGCCACAGTCAATCAAAACAACCATATTGTGACCATTCCTTACTTTGCACTCTATGAGTTTGACTTGTCTTAGATTTATTGACTACTTGTGTGTTCTCAAATAGAAAGATGCTGCTTATAATGGCTCATGCAGTATTCGGTGAGCTTTGTTTTCTCGTTCATTTGCGGTGTACGAATCACCTTGTCAAGTGCAAGGTCTAATAAATCACCTATAACCTTTCCCTTGGGAATGCCTTGCTTAATCAAATCCTCACCAGTAATAGATAGCATCATTTTATGGTAAGGTTCCTGATTTAGCATAACCTCCTCCTTGAGACGCTTTTGTTTCTCTATGGCTTCTACCTTATGAAGTAGCTTATCTGGATTTTGTGCTTTGGCATCGGCAAGCTGCACCTTTAAAAGTTCATCAAACAAAGGAGCACCTAACTCCATCATTACCTTCTTGACAAACACTTTTGAAAGCGTGTGCCCAATATGGCAATCATGAAATGCCACAAGCTTACACACATCTCTAATGGTGTTGTTATCCATTCTTAGGTCCTTTAAGATATTTTTTGCCATCTCGGCTGATTGCTTAGGATGATTATAAAAGTGATCCACACCACGTTTATCTACAGTACGGGTATAAATCTTACCAATATCATGTAACAACATGGTTAGCCTTAACAATACAGTAGGTTCAATATTTTCCATTGCCACAAGGGTATGCTTTGCCACATTATAGATATGATGGGGATGATTCTGCGGCATCTCATAAGCCTTAGCAAACTCTGGCATAATGTATTCTAAAAGCTTTAGCTGATATAAAAGGTCAATGTAATCTGGACGTGGTGATACACAAATCTTAAGAAATTCATCTCTGATTCTCTCTTTACTAATATGGCTTAATAGTCCTTTGCACGCTGTAATGCCTTGAAGGGTATCCTCTTCTATTTCAAAACCTAATTGAGCAGCAAAACGTACTGCGCGCAAAATTCTAAGGGCATCCTCCGTAAAACGCTCTTTGGCACATCTTACAGAGCGAATACAATGCCTCTGTATATCCTTTTGTCCTTCATAGGGATCAACAAACCCTCTTTCTGGATGATACGCAATAGCATTCATGGTAAAATCTCGCCTAGATAAATCTAGGGTAATGTCTTCTACAAAGCTTACCTTATCTGGTCTTCTAAAATCTTTGTAATCCCCTTCTATACGATAGGTAGTTACCTCAAAGTGTTCTGTGCTTAAGATAACCGTTACCGTGCCATGCTCGATACCTGTATCATAGGTTCTTTTAAAAATCCTTTTAATTTGTTCGGGTTTCGCCGAAGTCGTAATATCCCAATCATGAGGGTTTCTATTCATTAATAAATCCCTCACACAGCCGCCTACAATATAAGCCTCATACCCTGCATCTTCAATTGCCTTAATAATATGTAGTGCCTCACTTGGGATTTTTTCATTATAATCTTTGTACATTTCAATCCTCTTTCTATACCTGTATAGTACAAGTATTGACGTTTATTACGTTCATTATATCATATCCACAAAAGTTATACATACTTGTGTTTGTCACACAAAAAAAGGAACTTGAGTCCTTTTGGACCCTCATTCCTTTTTTAACTAAGACGCTTCTATCTAACTTTTACTCCAATTAATGCGCGATCTTCTCTACTTCTTATAATGGCTTACATCACTTACCACTTTAAATAACCCAAACATCACAACTAGTGCTCATTACTATAAATGTGCTTCTCTAGTACTTTTCCACTATCCATAGAAACAATACGATCAGCCACCGTCTTAGCAAATTCCATATCATGGGTGATAATCAGCATGGACATTCCTTCGCCACTTAGGCTTTTAATAACACGTGCCACTTCCCCCGTAAGGGTAGGGTCAAGGGCTGAAGTAGGTTCGTCAAAGCACATAAGCTTTGGTTTAAGGGCTAAGGCACGCCCAATCGCAACACGTTGCTTTTGTCCACCTGACAGTTCATAAGGATAACTATCAGCCTTATCAGCTAGCTCTAAGAAAGCTAAAATTTCCATAGCAGCTTCCTTAGCCTCCTGGGAATTTTGTTTTAATACTCGCACTGGTGCTTCTATGAGATTCTCAAGTACTGTTTTATGTGGAAAAAGATTAAAGTTTTGAAAGACCAATCCAATATTTCTTCTTATTCTATTGATTTCCTGCTTGGAAGCATAAACGCCTTGCTTTAAAAGATATTCACCAGCAATTTGAATACTTCCCTTTGAACATTTTTCTAAGTAATTGATGCTTCTTAATAAAGTGGTTTTTCCACCACCAGAAGCGCCTACCACCACTACAATTTCGCCAGGGCGTACTTCTAAGTTCGCACCCTTTAAGACTTCCACATCTCCGTAGCTTTTATATAATCCTTCAATCTTGAGCATCTTTTTCCTCCTATCTATAATAGTCAAATTTCTTTTCGACCTTAGTAAGTACTTTAGACAAAACCAGTACTAATAGCAAATAAACTATTGCTACAATAATAAGAGGCAATAAGGTTGCATCTCGATTGGCTGCAATTTTTCCCACCTTAAGGACATCGTCTAGGCCTACTGCATAGGCAAGGGCTGTATCCTTTACAAGTGTAATCACCTCATTAGAAATAGGAGGCAATATCCGCTTAACTGCTTGAGGCAATATAATTCTAAAAAAGGTATCTCTCTTAGAAAGACCCAAAACCTCTGCGCCTTCATATTGTCCGTCATCAATGGAGCTAATTCCTGCTCTAAAAATCTCTGCAAAATAGGCTGCATAGTTAAGTATAAACGCCAGCAACAAAGAAGGCATACGTGCTATGCCAATCTTTAGAATAGGAAAACCAAAGAAGATAAATACAATCTGTAATAATAATGGTGTTCCTCTCATTAAAAGGATGTATAATTCCATGATTCTGCTTAGAATCTTTATCTTTGATAAACGACATAGTGCAACAACTATTCCTAATGGAATAGCCGCTACTAAGGTAAATAAGAAAACCTGCAAGGTAACCCCTAGACCTTCCATAATCTGCGGTATCATCCCATTGATATATGATGCAATACTTGTTATTTGATCTACTGTTTGATTCACGTTTCGCCCTCCCTGCTTTATCTTATTTACCTTAAGATTTATCTATTTATTGTGTAATATCTTCACCAAACCATTTGTTTGATATCTCTGCAACCTTACCCTCTGCTTTAAGGTCAGCATAAGCTTTGTTAACCGATTCAATTAAATCAGTATCTTCTTTTCTCATACCAATACCATATTCTTCTTCACCAAAGTGTTCCTCTAATATCTTAAACTTTTCTTCTCCCTTTTTGCTGATATAGTATCTTACGATGATTTCATCCGCTACTGCAGCATCAATACGTCCTGCTTCAAGGTCCATTAATACATCGTTATTTGACTCATAGGTTACGAGTTTTCCATCTTTAAAAAGGGCTAATATTTCGGGTTCATCAGATACAGCATCTACCGCTGTAGAACCTGTTTGAGCACCTACTACTTTATCTGCTAGGTCTGACTTTGTATTAATAGGTGAGTCAGCTAAGGTAATCACTACCTGTCTATTTTTAAGATAAGGTGTACTAAAAGCTACTTGTTCTTTTCTTTCATCACTAATACTATATCCATTCCAGATAAAATCAATATTACCGCCATTAAGCTCTGATTCCTTCATAAGCCAATCTATACTTTGAAATTCAATTTTCTTTCCAAGCTTTTCTCCTACTGCCTTTGCAAGGTCAATATCGAACCCGACAATCTCACCATTTTCATCTTTAAAACCCATAGGGGCAAAGGTATCATCAAAGCCCACAATTAATGCATCTTCTGATTTAGAACTGCAACCAGCTAACCCTAACGCTAAAACACCTACTATGGAAAGTACTGTTATTTGCTTAACTAATTTTTTAATAATCATTATTTCCTCTCCTCCTGTATGATAAATTATTTATGACTACTTATTTATGACTACTTAAATATTTTAGTGCACTAAAGCAATAAAGTCAACTTATTTTATTTAATCCTGCAAAATGCTTCTTACTGTATCTTAAGAAAATCATCTAAAACCTTTCATAAACTTCTCATTAAATCTTAATTATTCTCTTCATTCACTCTCATTTCACCCTTCTATACTAATATCATCAAGAACAACGAAGGAGATTATTCAATGGGTATTCAATTTAATAAAGAAAGTACAAATGATAATATGCAAAGTGAAAAGGAGAGAGCCAATATGTCAGTAACCTTAGAACAAATCGATTTAATTATGAAAAGAACATCTGCAACTTACATTCAAGCAAAAGAAGCTTTAGAAAGAGCCAACGGAGATGTGGTTGAAGCAATCGCCACCATTGAAAGAGAAGGTAATGCAGGCTATAAAAGAGGAAATTACAAAGCTGCAGAAGAAAAATTTAATACTTGTGTAGAAACACTTAATCAAAACCATTTTATTTTAAGCAAGAACGGTCACGATTATATACACGCGCCACTTATTGCTGTACTTATTGCAATGTTACTTTGCTTCCACATTTCAATTTTAGCACTGCTCATCGCATTAATCTGTGGCTTTAGATTTCAAATTACAGACAAAGTGACTCATAAAGTACATTTCTCAAACGATCATTTTAAGTCATCCGATAGATAATACATTTGATGTATCTATATTAATCTTACTCCTCCATAAGAGGGGGCCATCGCCATGCGATAGCCCCCTCTTATGTATTTATTATGTATTCATAAATGATGTAGACCTTCTGATATAAATTCTTAATCCCCAATTTTACTAATACCTTATTTAGATAGCTTCTCAATCACCAGCGTTCCCTTTTTATCCTCTTGTAATACTTCTTCAAGCTCATAGACTTCTTTAAACCGAATACAAAGTCCCTCATTTAATTGCATCACGTGCCCTGCAGCTATTTCTGCCTTGTTATCATAAACATGATAGAATATATCCTCAAACATACTATAAACCTCTTGGCTTTCATCAAATGAGGCATAGTAGGCATACTCATAAGTATCGTATAGATGATTGCCCTTAGTTACAAACCATACACCCTCATTATAAGGAATTTTGACAAAGTTACGCCATACCATCATCTCCGGCGCAGAGGCAAACTTCTTTGCCTCCTCATTTTCAACCATCCCATGAATCAATAAGGGTGTAAGGATATTCCAACTATATCTATTCACCATCCCCACCAAGCCTTGTTCAAGAAAACCATACGCTAGTTTAGCATATGCATTAAAAACAACATTGATGTCATTACTCGTGCCTTCATAAAGCGCTGTCATATGGTAACGATGATTCCTTATATCTTTCAGTTCTTTTGGCGTCCCATATGTACAGTCTATTGTATAGTGCGCAATCTCCTTTGGAATAGGTGCATCCACACCTACTAACCTTATACTTTCTGTACCTATTTGAATCATATACTCTAAGTTTTCTGCTCCATCTAGCTGTAAAATAGGTGTAAGTTCGACGACTTCCCCATCAATGCTACTGATCTTGTCACATATTTTATTTATATCTATTTGAAAAGCGCGTGGAAATAATAGATATAACATAAGTTTCTCCCTCACCATATACATCCCCCCTTATTTTGTTAGAATAAGACAATTTTTCTATATATAAAATGATATCACAAAATTCTAAATACAACAACTTACTCACAAATTATTTATAATTTTTATCCTATATTGTTAGTTTTTGTAATTAGATTGAATGTACTCATCCATGGCTTGATTAACCAATTCATCTACCCGTATGTTCCCCTCTACATCGGCATGACCTTTTACTTTAATAAACTGAATATCACTGCACTCACTCACAAGTTTGTCCATCTGAAGCCAAAGCTCCTTGTTTTCTACCACTTCCTTCTTGGAATTAATCCATCCTTTCTTTTTCCAGTTATGAATCCAAGAGGTAATCCCATTAATACAATATGCCGAATCACTATGCACTCTAATGGGTAATGTTTTATTCTTAATTGCCTTTAGCGCCTCTATAATAGCAGTCATCTCCATTTGGTTATTAGTTGCGCCATACACAGCCCCCTTATCTTCTTTTTTGTGTTCGCCGTAACTTAGTGTGTAGGCCCAGGCAGAAATACAATCTTCTTTTCCATTACCTCTTGCCCCACCATCTGTATATACGATAATTTCTTTTGACATCTACTTCTTGTACGATGCATTTGTAGTGGAATGCATCCATACTCTCCTTCCTTTCAAATTGTTTACATAAATCATCACCACATATGCTTTATAATACCATTGTACCTGTTTTTACATTTATATTCCAATCAAAAAACCGCTAATCTCAACTGGGATTAGCGGTACAAACTTTTTAATTAAGATTCAACTTTTTTTCCACAGCTAGGGCAGAAAAGCGCATCTGAATTCATTTTTTGTCCACAGAATGCACAGGTTTTCTCCTCCTGTCTTGGAGGTGCCACCTTATCTACTACTTGTTGCTTAAATTGTTCTACAACTGTCTGTGGAATCTCCACATTGCTTACAAACATATCTGAGTCACTTGCTTGTTTCCCTGATACTTTTCTATTGATATCACTGGTATTCTTACAGATTACTACAAGTATTAATAAGAATTCATAACCAAGTCTAACGCCAACATTCCCTATTATGATCATCCCAAGCCCTGCTCCAAAAGAACTAAACAAAATCACAAGTCCACCTAAAGTTACATAACACGCCATAACAAGATAAACAATCTTTAAGATTGCCTCCAGTAATAGCTTTTTAAATGACAAGAAATCATATAGAAACCCTACAAACCCTGTAAACTTCTTTTCATTTTTTGGTGATAAAAACGTAAAATATACTACAAGTGCTACGATAATTGAAAGAATAAAACATGCTGCCAATGCACCAGCGTTTCCATACCCACTATAACCATCTAAACCACCTAAATTATACATCTTTCTTCCCCCTAACATTTTTTTATTTATATGCTTATACATACTACTTTATTGTACCATTATATGAATATTTTATAAACATTTATATTTTCATCTTTTCAATCCTTCTTCCTAATCACTGCCACCTTCAAATAATTACCTTCTGTAAAGGTTTCTATTGTCTTGAAATCTTGTGGCAAAAAATACTCCTCTAGAATCGTGTATCTACTTCCCATTTCATGGAAGGCAGTATCTATGAAGCTCTTAAACCTTTT
>JAEXBC010000322.1 GCA_023457875.1 Bacillota bacterium
CATCATGGAGGAACACAAGAATAATAAAACACCTTATTACCGATGTGAGTATAGGATTAAGACTAGAAATGGAAATTATAAGTGGATACAAGCAAGGGGTAAGGCGTTATTTGATGAAAGAGGAAAGATTTATTGTATGGTAGGCTCCCATACAGATATTTCAAAACTGAAGGACTATGAAAATAGACTGCATCATCTTGCCTATCATGATAACCTAACAGGCCTCAAAAATCGAACAGCGCTTACTCAGCAATTAGATGAGCTTACTAAAGAAGGTCATAGTGAAAAAATGGCATTGCTTTTCATCGATATCGATAATTTTAAATATGTTAATGATACAATGGGACATACTTTTGGAGATATTGTTCTAAAAAAATTAGCAAAAAAACTTGCGAAGCTAGAGGATAGAGATGTATCTGTGTATAGGCTGGGAGGAGATGAATTTGTTGTCTTAATTCATTACTTTGAAGCAATGTACGAGGTAGAAAGAAGAGCGGTAGAGATTCTAAGGAAAATTAAAAAAGGTGTGGAGGTAGAAGGTAGCTCCATCTACAATACAGCCAGCATTGGGGTATCTATTTTCCCGCAACATGGAAGAAATATAGATGAGCTATTAAAAAATGCAGATATAGCTGTGTATAAGGCAAAGGATGCGGGAAAAGATAAAATTATTATCTATAGTGAGTCCATGGATGAGGTTGTAATAGAGCGAATGAAGACAGAAAGAAATTTGCGTAGGGCTCTTCCTAATAACGAGTTTGAATTATATTATCAGCCCCAATTAGATCTTATGACAAATAAAATATCGGGTTTTGAAGCACTTATAAGATGGAAAAGCCCTGAGCTTGGATTTGTTTCACCAGCGAAGTTTATAAGTATAGCAGAAGATACGCGTTTAATTATATCCATTGGAGAATGGGTGCTCAGGAATGCCAGTTTATTTTTAAAGCAGCTGCATCAAATGGGATATACAAACTTGAAGATGTCAGTGAACGTATCTATGCTGCAGCTCTTACAAGATGATTTTGTCGAACTGGTTACAGATGTACTTGAACTTGCCCAAATAGATCCTACCTATATGGAATTAGAAATTACTGAGTCGATTCTTATGGAATCTTACGAAGCAATTGCAGGGAAATTAAAGCTCCTACGTGCAAGAGGAGTAAACATTGCCCTGGATGACTTTGGGAAAGGTTATTCATCCCTGAATTACCTAAGACAGCTTCCCATTACTACCCTAAAGATTGATAAAAGTTTTATTGATACCATATCGGAAGAAGGAAAGAACAAATCATTGACAGATTTGATTATCAAAATTGGTAGAAGCATGGAATTATGTGTTGTAGCAGAAGGAGTTGAGACACAAGAGCAAATGGATTACCTGGTAAGGCATAACTGTGATATAATACAAGGGTATCTATTTAGTAAACCTTTGCCAAAAGACGAAGCGATACATCAACTGAGAGGGGAAATGACATATGAAGATTAAAGCTAAGTTATCCATTATGATAATAGGAATGATGTTGTTTACTATAGGCATCATGGGAGGACTTACACTCTACAAATCAGCCAATACGCTTTTTAACATAACTGATACAGTAATGACTCAAACAAATGAAGATAATGTTAATCTTATCAATTCGATGATAGATAAAGAGCAAGGCAATGTTGCAATTATGGCAGATCAAACTTTAGTTGAAGATTATTTGGTTAAAGTTAAAAATAATGAGGTGGAGGGAGCAAGTGAGCTTCAAAAAGAATTGATTGTTAAATTACAACACCTTTATCAAGAAGCAGGAAATCTTGAACACATTTTTGTTGTAGATGAAAAAGGATTTATTGTAGCTGATAGTGATACGAACTTAATTGGCAGTGATTTAAGTGATAGAGCCTATTCGTTGCAAACTTTAGATTCAGGCTTACCTGTAATTAGTGAAGTATTGAAATCAAAGTCAACAGGGGCATTCATTATCGTCTTTACTCATCCAGTAAAGGTAAATGAACAATTAGTTGGATATATTGCAACAGGTGTTTATGCAGATAGCTTAATAGAGTACTTACAAGAGGCAAATATTTTTAATACAGAATCCAGCTACGCCTATTTAGTAGATGACAAGGGTACTATGCTTTTCCATCCTGATAAGGACAAAATAGGGCTGCCAGTGGAGAATGCACAAATTACATCGGTAGTAGAGCGCATCATGAAAGGAGAAGAGGTTACATCTGACATCATTGAATATGAAGAAGATGGAGCCAGTAAGAGAGCAGTCTATAGTGTTATTCCCAAGACAAATTGGACGCTAGTTATATCAGGTGATTTAAAAGAGGTTATGAGTCCTGTTTATAGGACGTTGAATTATATCGTTATCATTGCAATAGTGAGTGTTATTTTTGCACTGGTAGGTGGCCTTTTCTTCGCAAGCAAGATTTCAAAGCCTATTGTTAAGCTGACAGAACTCATCAATAAAACTTCAGAACTTGATTTAAAGTATGATGAACAGTACGTTTATCTTGCAAAAAATAAAGATGAGACAGGTACTATAGCAAAAGCGATGTTCCAAACACGTCAAGCACTAAGAGACATGGCAGAAAAACTTGTTTTGGTTTCTAAGGAAGTCATGGGAAGTGCAGGAAGACTAGAAGAGATGTCTATTAAAGTACAGGAAAATGCGCATGATAACTCAGCCACTACTCAAGAGTTATCAGCACAGATGGAGGAAACAGCTGCATCCACAGAAGAAATTACAGCCACTATTGCTGAGATTGATCTTAATGTATCCACCATTGCACATAAGGCCAAGGATGGTACAGAAGTATCCAATCAAATTACTAAAAGGGCTGTGGATCTTAATAAAGAAGCACAAAGCTCCACAGAAAATGCTCGAGCTATTTATAATAACGTAAGAGTAAATATGGAGAAGGCGATCGAGGAAACCAACACTATTAAGCAAATTAATGTCTTAGCAGACACGATTCTTTCTATTACGGGACAAACAAATCTTCTAGCACTAAATGCAGCCATTGAAGCTGCAAGGGCAGGTGAGGCAGGAAGAGGTTTTGCAGTAGTCGCAGATGAGATTAGAAAGCTAGCGGAGGAATCCACCAAGACTGCTGCTGGCATTCAAGAAATTGTGAAGAATGTCTATTCATCAGTAGGTAATATGAAAGAAAATTCGGAAGCAATGTTAACCTTTATCGATCAGGATGTGATGAGAGATTATGAAAAGCTGATTCAAGTAAGTGAGCAATATAATCATGACGCTGAAACAGTGAATAATCTCATGTCAGAATTTGAGCAGGCTTCAGAGCAACTTGATGCTGCTATATCCAATATTTCAACAGCTATAAGTCAAGTAGCTGTAACGGCCACTGAAGGCGCAAAGGGTGTTCAAGATATTTCTGAAAATACAGTTTCCATTGTGGATATGACAGTGGAAGAGGTAAAAATAGCAGATGAAAATTCAAAAGCAGCTAAACAGTTAAGAGATTTAGTTAATCAGTTTACGATTTAGAGAACCTAGGAAAAAGAGATATTTTGATAAAAATGAGTATATAAGGGAATATGCATGAGAAATACTAATTGTATGAAGAAGGTGATGCTCATATGAGTCACATAGATACCTTGAGAAATAAACTCCATCAATCAATAGAAAAAGGTAATACGCAAGAAATCTTAACGATTAGTAAGGAACTAGATATTGAGATTACAAAATTCATGAAAGAGAGCCTATCGTGTGAGAAAATGAAGACGACTATTGGCATAGAAACCTTTAGATAAAAGAGTATTCTCATGGGGGATCATTTAAAAGGGGTAGTTAATTTAATAGGATAACTAGATAAAAAGATGACTCATATATTGTATAAGGGTCATCTTTTTTGTTGGTTGATGTAGATATTATGGCGTTGATATTTATAAATGGGTAATTAAATGATTGGATTTAAATGATAAAAAATACATAATGTTATATAATTGACTGATAAAAATGGTATAATATAAGTTGTATAAAAGATTTGACTGTAATAAATAAAAAGGTTTAGTAGTTACAGATTTTAAGCTATAGGAGGATAAAATGGATAAAGTGTCAAGAAGGTACGATATTGATTGGTATAGGAAATGCGTTCTTAAATAAGGATAGCCGCTTATTAAGATACCTTTCACAAGCCTCCTTTACCGTATATGTTGTGCATATGCTGGTAAATACGGCTGTTGGATATTTTATTATCCAGCTCAAAATAGGCGTGGGACTCAAGTATCTCTTAATTGTAATCATTACGTTTATCCTTTGCTTTATTTTGTATGAGATGATTAAACGTGTTAGGGTATTGAGATTTTTATTTGCAATAAAAGCCAATAAAAAGGCTGATAGGACCCCTTCGAATCAAAATAGGAGCCAAGAAGCTAAGGAAGTTTAAAGTTATCATCAATCAAGATAACGTATTTAAGTCTAGGGAAGTCATTGATGAGAGAGTGGTTTTATTATCCCTAGCTCAGCAAAAACGGGTAATCAAAAAGATAAATGATTTAATTATATATAAAAAATTGAAGTATTATTTGTATAGATTAATCAAGTA
>JAEXBC010000323.1 GCA_023457875.1 Bacillota bacterium
GTTAAAATCTATGTCAAAGGTAGAAACTTATTTAATGCAGCACAATATTAAAACACGTAAAGATGGATTCTATAGCGTTTCTTCAATTCAATTTATATTAACTAATCCTGTTTATGTTAAAGCTGATCAGCAAGTTGTTTCCTATTTGCAAGAACAGGGAATGAATGTCAGTGGTACCCCTGATAATAAGCATGGTATATTAATTTATAATAAAACAAAAACAGTTATAGGAAAGTCTAAAGATGTAAGAGACATCTCAGAATGGATCGCTGCAGTCAGTAAACATCCTGGCATATTTGATGCTAAATTATGGCTAGATATTCAGAACATAGCCGAAACAAACAAAGACACTTACCCAAACATGGGAAAAACTCATAATGCCCTACTTACTGGTATTATTAAATGTAAATGTGGCTCATTTATGCGTATTAATCATGGGCATATAAGCGTCAAAACAAATAAATGCCTGTATTACTACTCCTGTGCACTTAAAAAGCGTTCTAAAGGCTCACAGTGCACAAATGGAAATGCCAAAGTGGATGAGATAGATGAATCTGTTTTAAAGTATTTAGAGGAAGTTGGATTAAATAAAGATGCTCTTCTAGAAGAATGCAAAGCGACTAATAAATCTCTCAACCACCCTAAGGCAGAGAATGATAAGAGAAAAGAATTAAAGGATCTTATTAATACTAGAAAAAAACAAATTGATACGCTTATTAATAAGCTTTCTATAACAGAGGATCCTGATGTAGACGCTATGCTCTTTCAGAAAATCCGTCTTTTGAAAGATGAAGTTTCCAACTATGAACAGGAGTTAAAGAAAACCGAAGAAAATATTAAGACTGATGAAGATCAGAGCATTGCTCTTGCCATGCTTAATATTTTATTAGATAAGTGTAGTAGTGTTCGTGAGCTTGATTATGAAGGCCAAAAACAACTGATTAAACTTTTCTTTAAAAATATCATTTGGGACAGTGATTCAAACATATTGACATTAACCCCTAATGAAAGTATCATTAATGCGTCTAAAAAAAAAGTGCCTTAGACTTTAAGGCACTCCTATCAAAGCAATTCTCTTCTAAAAAATTATCGCACTTTTATTCAGTGTGCTCCTGCTGCTAGAATTTCTTCAAAGTAAGACTGACACGCCCCGGCAAAAATAACAAGGTCTGACATACTTGGTTTAATGGCTCTTGCCCTTTTAACTGTCTCAACAAAATATGCAGAGTTCCTGTATTCATTGATGTCATAGATATTTTTATGATTTTTATTGAGTGCATCATGGCCTGTAACTACTAGAATGTCTGGTGAATACCTTTCTAAAAAATATTTAATACGTTTAGGCTGATCGGCTTCTGGAATATGCTCGCCTATAGCAGGTATATCCAGTTCTTTATAGTACTTTAAGCATAAGTTAAGATAAAATGCATCTCCGTCAATATGGAGAACCGTCCCCGTTTTTTGAAATCTTGGATCTTTTCCTTTAAGGCTTTCAGCGCGTTTTTTGATAATTGATGCTACAGTTGCCTCGATATTGCTCATAATATCGCTTTCTTGATTAGTAAATCGCATCCCAGATGCTAATTCTAAATCTGATACAGGCGCATCTGCTATAACGCGATAAGAAACACCCTTAAGTTTAGCTACTTGACTTGGAGATATATATGTTATGCGAAACAAAATATCCTTCCCATACGACAACCTAACTACGTAATCGCCTATATTAACCATTATACCTTCACCTTCTTTACAAACCCTTTACTACTATATTTATTACCCGCCAGTCGGTTCTATTCTTACTTTATTACCATATTCCTTTTTCTACAGCACAAAAAAACAGGCCTAGTAAAAGCACCTGTTTTTGGGATTAATTTTATTCAACTGGTGTGAGTACGTATAAAAAGTTGGTCTGATCACTACTATTATCGAGTAGAATATTGGTACTATAGACCGTATAGCCTGCTTTTTCTAAAAGAATAGAATAGCTGCCATTCATTAAGGTCACTGCATATGGGGTCACACCTTTATTCACACCATCTATATATACCTTTGCACCAGCTGGTTCTGTGCTTATTGTAATGGTATGACTATTGTTTACTGCTTCATTGAGATTGGCATTTTGATTACCATTAATGATTGCTTGATTGCCGGCTTGGTCTATCTCCTTAGAAACAAAGGAAATATACAAATTGTGTGTTTCCGTATCGCACTCAATCTCTTTACTCCATTCTTCAAACCCTTCAGCCTGAGCTTTAACCTTATATTTACCTTGTTGCAGTTTAATCTCTTCTCCTGGTTTATAGGTCTTATTATCAATGGTAATCGTAAAATCCTTAACAGTACTCGGTACAATGGGATTAATAACGCAGTATGCTTCCTTTACATCTTTTAGATTAAACTCATAATTTTCTCCAGCTTCCACCGTGATATTTTCTGCAACAATTTCATATCCCTTCATCTGTATCAATATCTTATGTTGACCTGGAATCAGATTAATAGGTTCTCTCACTTCATTTAAATTAAATATTCTAGAACGATCAATCTCTAGTTGTCCCTCTGTAGTAGGCACATCCTTAAGACTTAAGGTAGCGGCCACCTGCTCAATAGTAATACTCCAAACAACATCGCCTAAGGTCTGAATCGTCACGATATCAAATGGACCTACAAAGGAGGCACTAGTACGTTCTCCTGTGC
>JAEXBC010000324.1 GCA_023457875.1 Bacillota bacterium
ATACATTGACACATACAATTGCGAAAGCTTCAACCATAAATCTGGAAAAAGAGGACAGGGGATACGTCTGAATATCCAGTTCTTTGGGTACACCGAGTGAATAAAAATCACAATGAACCAGCAAGACAAAAAACATGGCTATTATTCTCAGAAGTTCAAAGTTAGACTGTCTAGTCTGTTTTGGCAAAGATGTATGTTGTTCCATTAAAAAAGGATTGATAGATGTACACCTCCTTCATTGGGAGGTGTACATTTGGGTTACAGGCCACCATGCCTGCTTGCATTTGCAAAAATAGTCATCTTTATCTGAATACAGTGCAATCTTGGGGTCTAATTGGTCATAACGTATATTCTTGAAAAGGAGCTGCGTAAGTTTCTGGTGTGTTTTTTCTATGTGATTCTTGTTTATATTGATGAGTTAGCTTGTCCCTAAAGCTTCTATTGCAGCTTTTATTTTTGTTTTAATATATGTCTTTTCAATACATATTGAGCCGCAATAATTATTACATGAGACGAATTCTCCATAAATAGCATCGTTGCTTAGCGATATTTTTTTTTGCCTCTTATTTGTAAAATCTCTTATGAATTTCATCACTGCTTGGGCGAAAAAATGTCCTTGAATTTTATATCTATTCTCCCTTTGGTCATTGTTGATTTTATCACTAATCTTTGTAATATCACTCATCTTAAATATATGTTGAATATCATTTATAAACTTCTCTATTTTTTGATTATCTAATTCGAATTTTTCTTTGTGAAGAAAATTGTATAACATGTTGTTGAAACATTTTATTTTAAGATTGTTTTTTATTGATATAATTTCATACGGTAATAGTATTACAGCTGTACTACAAAAAGTATTAATCCATTCGTTTACAAGAACAGAATTATCATCTTTACTAGAGGATAATCTTCTTGTATAATCTATAATATGTGCAGGGCAAAACATTGAATTTTCAATTGAATGTCCATAAGTGAATAATATAAATGGATTTGTGTACTCATGTTCTAAATATATATTATAATCTAAATCACAGGCTACAATAGTATTTTTTATACTTCCATCTTCTAGGCCATTCATGAATCTTAGCAAATTAGATTTTCCATTTACCTGCTCTAATTCATATAAATTTTCAGATAATTCCTTTCTAAAAAGCTCATTCCAAAATGAAATATCATCTTCTCCTTCAACATATATCATTGTTTTTTTATTATAAAAGCTAGATAATACGCTAATAGCTGAATTTGAATATTCTAATTTGTTGTCTGGAATATTACTCATAACTAATAATATTCTTCATGTTTATTATATTTTCAGGAAAACTCCCTGCTACTTCTGGGGAATGTGTTGCCACAATTATCTGTGCATTAGAATTAAGTTTTAATAATTCTTTAAGTATTTGCTTTTGCCATCCAATATGAAGAGATAATTCAGGTTCATCTGCGATGAAAAGATATGGTTTATTTTTCTGCAATAATGCCTCAGTAAGCAATATAAATAATTGTTTTTCTCCGGAAGATAAAGATGTAATATTTATTGATGTCGTAATAGAGTTCTCATTTACCGTAATATCAATATCACCACGGCTTTCTTTGTTAATAGTAAACTTTTTTGTATCCATAAATCCGTTTAGATATTTCCAAAAATTATCAAGAGGAGCAAATATTGCGTTTTTTTGTAACTCATGATTTTGGGATATTTGAATAATAGAAAGACTTTTATTTATTAGAAATAGAATGTAGACATCATCAATTTCGATTTTTTCAGCTCTGATAATTTTATCAATAACACTATTAATGCTTTGTATATGCTTTTGTACTGCATCTCTTTTGTCACGTCCTACCCCTAATGTGCTAAATGCACGATATAAATCACCTTGTATTTGTTGCGTATTGACTTGCTTAATTCGATTGATAATATCTATATTAAATAGGTCAGCTTTTTCGTCATAAAGCATTAGGGATAAAACATCTTCTTTAAATTTATTAGCAATCTTATTCACTTCTGATTCAAGCTGTAACTGATACATAATTAATCCACGAACAAGTTCTTGTAGTTTTATGTCAACCATGTTTTTGAATCTTTCTAATAGTTCTCTTCGTTCGAATTCAATTGGATTAATATTATCTCTGTTTACAGATAGCCATGAAATGTTGATAATGTTATTTAATTGTTCTTTGATTGATGCTATTGATTCTCTATATTTTACAGATACTCTATATGATGAACGCTGCAAGAGATATTCGTTGCATGGAATTTCAATTTCAGTTGTGCCATCAAAGGAATAACAAATTAATGGAGAATCTTCTGTTGCTTTTTTTGTTACCGTTATAGTACTAGTTTTTGATTTGTCAGAAGATATAAAATCAATAATAATGTTTTCAAATTCAATATTTGAGAACATATTGAAATCCACAAGCAATGTCGCTTCTATTAGATTCAAAAAAGTAGTTTTGCTTGAACCATTTGTTCCAATGAAAATATTGACATCATCTTTGAAATCCGTAGAGATATTTTTGACTCCCCAAAGCCGTTTAATTGTTACGTGCTTAATTTTCTGTGATACCATGTTATATAATATTTTATTATTTTTCCACTCTTTATATTTCCCTTAATAACTTCAATTATTCTTCTTTGTATTTGATTAGCTGTCATTTTGTTTATCTATCTGCATCGATGTATTGCTTTTTTTGATTCATCTTAAATCCTCTACTTAGGTGTGTTTGCAAATATACAAAAAAATATTTAGTTATTATATTTAGAATAAAAAAACGGAGTGATCAGATATACTAATCAAAAAGATTTTTATATTTGAATTGAATCATAAATCTATATTCTTTCGTTACAATTTTATAACGCATAAATTAAGAACTATGCATTTGTGTCTAATTTAAAAATGTATGACATATATAAGTGTAAATGAATCTTATGGGAAAAATAATGAAGTTTTATATATTCACAATATTTATTTAGAAAATAGAAAAATTCTAGGATTTAAGTTTATTTTGATTTAAATCTGACTCTTGCGTCTTTTTTATTTCAATGCTGCTTATTATAATATTCTAGCTCACTCTACTTCTATCTTATAATTTTCTAGCTTTGCTTGTTCGATAAATACCTTTATGTTTTCAGTATTCCACTGTGTAGAAGTACTGATCATAACATTATCGGCGAGTTGAATAACTTCTTCAGGTTTAATATAATATCTGATTTTGTTTGTACGTTGATAGATTTCTTCTGCTTTTTCTTTCAAATCAAAAACGCCCATGCTTCCCTGCGTCTTATCAGGGAATATTTTCTTCAATTCAGAGAATGTTATTTTGGGTCTGTCTTCAACTAATTTCTTGATAACTGCATTTACAAGTTTTCCTTTGTTATAAGAAATTCCATCAAATCTAAATTTAGAGTAATCTCTAGTTCCGTATTTGAATTTGAAAAAAGTATCGGTTACAACGAATATTTCATTATTAGGACTACGGAATCTTCGAATTGTCATTGCTGCAATTGGAATATTTTCTTTGTAAACATATCCATTGAGCAGTTTCTCTCTTAAACTCGATGAAATTTCATTTCCTACAAGAACGCCTATCCATTTTGGCTCAGATTCATTTTCCCAATAATTTGGGCTCATTGCAAGAATTTGTTTTCGTTGATCTAAATAACCTTCTAATTGTATCAGACTTTGTTCATTAATCTCATTTAATTTTAATTCTACTATTCCCAAATATTCATCTGAATACTTAACAAGAATATCAATTCTTCCGTCACAACATTTCCGACCTTGCTTTAGCGCGATTTCTTCGTCGAGAACAGAAACATTGTCAAAGTTGGTTTTATCCAATTTTAGAATATCTCCGTTTTCTAATAAATATGCTTCCATTGCTAATTCCTTTATAAAAGGATATTCGTTCAATGTTATTCCATTTGCTGTTATTTGCTTGAAAATTTCCATTATTTATATATAAAAAGAGGTATATTGTTTACTATGATTATAAACTTTAATTCTTGAAAAAAATCACTTCTCAAACTCCAACCTCACCACTTCACCCGCTGCAAGGGGCAGACTGATATATTCTCCCGTAAAGGTTTTGGTTCGCTTGCCGCGTGTTACTTTCACGGCTTGCGTGCCGGCGGGCTTCTTCAGCTGATAGGAGTAGGCTTTGTCGGCTTGCAGGGTGGCAGTAGTTACCCGGTTGTCGTTCCATGTGAGTGACACAGTGGCACCGCCGCGTACTTTGAAGCCTTGCAAACTGCCTTCCGACCAGCTTGGGGGAAGGGCGGGGAGCAGGTTGATAAAGCCTTCGTGGCTTTGCACCA
>JAEXBC010000325.1 GCA_023457875.1 Bacillota bacterium
GTCGTATACGTAGTAGGATGAGCTTGCTATTAGCGAGAAAAATAATTTGCAATATTGAAGAGGGTTCATATGCTTAGATTTGAAAAAATGGCAATGGAGGATTTAGAGGAGCACATCTATTTACAAAGGGAAGCTTTTTTACCTTTATTAGAAAAGTATCAGGATGGCAAATTTAGTCCAGCCAATATTACAGCAGAAGAAATGATAAAAAGGATTGAAAATCCACAAGGCGTCTATTTAAAGGTGATGGCGGATAACTTGAGTGTAGGCGGAATATATGCCTATGAAAGTAATCCCAGCCAAAAAGAGATGTGTTTATCGACCATTTATATTTCTCCTGATAAGCAAGGGCAACAGTTTGCTCAAAAAGCAATCGCTTATTTAGAAGCAGTATGTCATAGTGTAAAGAGCTGGTGGCTTGCAGTCCCTCAGGGGGAGAGCAAGAACAGATATCTTTACGAAAAATTTGGATATAAGTATACAGGAAGAAAAATAGTTGCAAATGAGAGGCTTACCATACTCATCTATAAAAAAGAAGTATCAGCTGACTGAGGTAAGATGTATGACCATTGAAAGGGTAAGAGAGGCGTTCTCTTTTGCTATGAGTTAGCGTGAAAAAGCGCCAATATAGGAGTCTAAATATTGATTTAAGGAAAATAGAGGGATATAGTATGAAAGGATTAAAGTGGATTAGTGCCATTGTAGCAAGTGGAATGATTATGGTGGGCTGCACCAATGTTACACAGGAAAGTTCATCTCAAACAAAGCCTGAAATAAATAAGGAGATGGAAAAGGCTGAAGAGGGCCAAGAAAAGCTTGAAGAGGTCAATTTAGATGAAAAGAGGCTTGATATTGAAAGACAATTAAAAGAGGCAGAGGGGATTACCCAAGAAAGCATTGAGAATATGAAATGGTCACCTGATGGAAAATGCTTGATATATGCTACCTATTATGAACAGGGACGAGATGATTGTGTTTATCTATGGCATATAGAAGAAACAGAGCCCCGCCGATTAGATCCAAAAGTAGTAGGAGGTGCTAGATTTGCATGGTCTCCAAATAGCGAGTATGTTCTTGTAGAAGGGGGAACATCGCAAATTAGAGGCATAACAATAATAGATAGGAATGGTGACCCACTTCGTGACGAAGCAGGTGAAATATTCTGTTTTGGGACGGCAGGGTATGGTTGCCCACATATGAGTTTAGAGCAATTATGGTCAGAAGATTCCACAAAAGTTATCTGTGCAAAATATAATTGGGAGATGGAGGTGTTTCCAGAAGTTGAAGTAAGTGGCGTTTTTGATATTGTCCTTTATGATGTTGAAAAAAGGACAATGGAGACACTTCTTAAGTCAACAGAGAAAGAATATTATACCCTAGAAAAATGGAAAGACTCCCATACAATTAGTTGTAATATGTATATACCAAAAGGGAACGAGCGAGGTGACGTTGTGGAGGTCAAGGATATTAACATTGCACCCTAATAAGCTAAGCAGGTTATAAAGAAAGAATATGGCTATTGCTTTATCATTAAAAAAATGATACTATCTTGCTATAAACAAAGGCGTTTAAACAATGAAATCATTGTTTGGACGCCTTTTATTTTTTTAGGGGGCGATATATGATGCGAGGACGATTAAAAAGTATTGGTAGGATGTTACTCATTGCAGGATATGGCGTGGGATGCAGTTTTTTTACAGTGTCACAAGCCTTTGATTTGTGGCTACTTGGAACGGGTGTAGTATGGGTCATCTATTGGTTCTTGTATAAACAAGACACAAAAATAGTGGAGGAAAGTCAGGAAATCCTTTCGGAGCATCAAAAAGGCTATAAAAGGTTGGGCTATGAAATCAGCGTTGCTTCAACACAGGTGGACGCTGTGTCAAAGGATTTATATGTTACCTTAGAGGAACAAACAGCATTTACGGAGCAGCTCTTAGCAGAGGCACAGGAAATGACTATGATTAATGAACAGGTGAATCAAAATATTGAATATACAGTGGCTAATATTAAAGAAGTCCTTCGCGTTCAGGATGAGGTAGGGGAAAATACGAAGCAGCTTGAGGTGATTAGTGCATCTTCTGGGAAAACCATTCATCGAAGCCTAGAGGAGATGCTGACCATTATTAACCATATTAAAGAAATTGAAGTGACTTCAAATTCAGCCAGTAAATATATGGATCAGCTGAACAATGCGGCTGAAAAAATCGTTTATATTTTAGAGACAGTAAGTCAGATTTCCTCTCAAACCCATATGCTTGCCTTAAACGCTTCCATAGAATCTGCAAGAGCAGGTGAAGCAGGAAAAGGCTTTGCCGTTGTATCTGAGGAAATAAGAAAGCTTGCTGGAAACACAGCAAATGCCGTAGGAGAGATTAAAGAACTGATAGATGGTATTATGCAAGCACTTACCAATGCCAACCAACATTTACATAAGAATCAAGAAAAGGTTGAAGCGGGTGTTAATGAATCCATTACAATAGAAGGCAGCTTAAAAGAGGCACAGTATGCTTTTGAACGGGTAAGTGGGCTGGTAGAAAAAATCACCAGCTTGTCCAGTAAAGAAATAGCACTTGCTAAAAGTGTGAATGTAAGCATCAATCATGTTGAAGCAAATAGCGAGGAGCTAGCCCAAAGCGTAACGAGTGTTTTTGAATCCATACATAAACAAAAAGATATCATTGAAGGTATTGTAAATATGGGTGAACTGCTTGGTGCCTCTTCTAAAGATTTAATGGCACTGATTGATGAGTATAAGTTAAATGACTTATCTGAGTATGATACAGCCTCTCTAGAAATGTATCAAGAAAGCTTTCATGCTCTGGTGAAGGAACTAACCAGCCATGAAGCCTTTAGGCAGCTAGATAAGGCTACCCATCAAAGATTATTAGAAGAGGTGATCAAGAAAAATGATTTTATTGAGGCCATTTGGACGAATGGGCATAAAGGCAGGTTCGTGGTTTCTATTCCACCAGCAGGTATTGCAAATGGTAGCGTAAGGCAGTGGTTTAAAGAGGGTATTAAGGGACATAAGTATATGTCAAAGCCCTATATTTCCTCCATTACCAAGACACCTTGCGTGACCCTCTCAGCGCCTATCAAAATGAAGGATGGAACCATTAGAGGCGTTATTGGTATTGATATCAAATTATAAAAAAGGTAGGTGCCCTCTTCTTAAGAGAAGGTCACCTACCTTTTGCTTAGCTATTAAAGCATATTTCTGATGATATCTTCAAAGGTATCACCTTTTCTAATTTGTCTTACGCTACCGTTAGGCGAAATTAAGATTTCAGCTGGTCTAAAACGTTGATTGTAGCAAGAAGCCATACTATAACCATATGCGCCTGCATCCATCATGGCAATTAAATCCCCGCTTGAAGCAGAAAAAGGAAGCATACGATTCTTCGCTAAGATATCGCCACTTTCACAAATATTACCTACTACAGTAAGTGGTGCCGGATCTTTTGACTTTTCTTCTAAAGAGTAGAGTTCTATATCATGGTGAGAGTCATACATAATAGGACGTTGAAGGGCATTAAAGCCAATATCACAGCCTAAGTAATGATCATCACCGTTCATTTTTGTAGCGGTTACCTTGCCTACTAATAGCCCACTTTCACATGGGATATAGCGACCTGGTTCAATTTGAAATTGCACTTTTTTGCCGTACTGCGCTACAAAAGCTTCAAGCACAGGCTCAAGCTTTCTGCCTAGCTCAGCAATATCCAATCTCGCTTCCCCATCTTGTTTGTGATAAGGGATACCAAATCCACCACCCAGGTCAATAAATTCAAGGTCATCAAATTGTTTAGCAATACTTAAGATAGAATCAAGACTTTGAATATAAGGACTGCCATCCATAAAGAGGGAACCGATATGTTGATTAATACCAGCTAAGGTGAGGTTGTAGGTTTCTAAAATGCGTTTTACCTCAGGGATCAATTCAGGATTAACACCAAACTTCGTTTTTTTGCCACCTGTTACTACTTTTTCATGGTGACCAGCACCAACACCTGGGTTGAAACGAATAGCTACTTTGCCACCAGGATTAAGCGTGCCATATAATTCAAGCTGCTCTAAGCTATCTACACTGGTCATAATGCCGCGGTCAATGGCATACTGCATATCTTCAGCCACCACATTGTTTGGAATAAAGAAAAGCTCCTCTGCCGTAAAGCCGCTTTCAAGGGCCAAGAAAATTTCACCTGGGCTCATAACATCAGCGTGTAAGCCTTCTTCACGAACAATTTTAAGTAAATGAATATTGGTGTTTGCTTTAATAGAATAATGAGGCACGAAGTTTTCATAGCTCACAAGTTGTTTCATTTCTCTACAACGCATTCTTAGGATGTTTTCATTGTAAATGTAAAGGGGACTTCCATATTGTTTCACTAAATCAAATACATTATTTCCCTCAAAAAAGTTTGTTTCTGTAGTATAATTACCATGTAATGTGTACATAATATCCTCCTTAAATCAATATCGTTAATGTTGGTTAAGTTTAATCATATCTAGTTCGGTAATAAAGGATTCTCTCATTAGTCTAACTAAAGCTATACTTTTTGAAAAAAGGCATTGGGCATTAGAATAATCGATATCTCCCGTAAGAACAGACTTAGTGTCAATGATGAGATGAAAACCTGTGGGACGTTTCCTTCTGTAATAAGTGGTTACATTCCCTTGAAACGTTATGGCCTTGTCACATATAATGGTAACATTAGCACGCTTACTCGTACTTTCAAGCTCGTCTATAAAGCTTTCAATATAAGACGTAGGGCACAAAAGATAAAGATGAGATTGACAAAGTAAAATAGAGTTTTTGATTTGATCCAGAACGTTTTCATAGCCTCGAATGGTTACATAGGGTTCATGAACCTCTACACTTGCTGGATAGTACTGCTCAATGATTGAAAGTGTAGCGGCAAAATCTCTTTTTGTAGAAAGTAAAAGCTCCTCCTTTGTAAGGGCCACATATTTTGTAGTCTCTCCTTCAGAAATAACACATTTTCCTTTTTCTTGCAAGCTATACAGTGCGGCATAAACATTAGAACGAGAAATGCCACTTAGCTTAGCTACCTCATAGCCCGTTAATGCGCCGTGTTTACAAAGGGTTGTATAAACGTTTGCTTCTATAGGTGAAAAACCAATTTTTTGCAAAGCTTCTTGAAAGGACAATATGTCACCTCCTTTTTTTGTTTAGTAGTTTTATTTAGTACTACTATAAGACGTAAGTAGAAAAAAGTCAACCCATTATAGAAAATAGCGAGACTTGAACTAGTATTAGTATATGCCAGAAAAGAATAAGAGGAAAGAAAAAAGATGGAAGATTTAATAAAAAACCTTTTCCAAGGATATTGTTGATCTTTAAGAAGTATGCTATAGTTTACAAAGAACGTATGTTCGGTGAAAATTGTTTGGTATGATGATTTAATTTATCCTATAATAAAAGATAACGAAACATAACAATCCTATGGCTGATCATATAGGACTAAGGAGAGGAACAAAAATGGACTTATTTGAATATATTAATGAGAAGAAGGGAAATGAAGATTCTCCCTTAGCTTCACGTATGCGACCTACTAAGCTAAGTGAAATCGTGGGACAGCATCATATCTTGCAAGAGGACAAGCTACTTTATCGTGCCATCAAGGCAGACAAACTGCAGTCGCTTATTTTTTATGGACCGCCAGGGACAGGAAAGACCACCATTGCCAAGGTGATTGCCAGTACCACCAAAGCACATTTTATTACCCTTAATGCAACCACTAGTGGCAAGGCTGAAATCGTAAAGTCAGTGGAAGAGGCCAAATTACAGCGTTCTATGACTGGTAAGAAGACGATTGTCTTTATTGATGAGATTCACCGTTTTAACAAAGCCCAGCAAGATGCCCTTTTGCCCTATACAGAGGATGGCACCTTGGTGCTGATTGGTGCCACAACAGAGAATCCCTACTTTGAAGTGAACCGCGCACTTATATCTCGTTCACTTGTTTTTGAGCTTAAGCCGCTAGAGAAAGAAGATATTAAAAAGATTATCAAGGAAGCAGTATACAATAAAGAAAGAGGACTGGGTGCCTATAAAGCAGACATCACGGAGGAGGCTTTAGACTATTTGGCCACTCGCACAAGTGGAGATGCGAGAAACGCCCTCAATTCCATTGAATTAGCTGTGATGACCACAAATAGAGATGAAGATGGTCAAATTCATATCACCACAGCGGTTTTAGAGGAATGTATGCAAAAGAAAGCCTTGCAATATGATAAAAATGGAGATAACCATTATGATGTGATCTCTGCCTTTATAAAAAGCATGAGGGGAAGTGACCCTGATGCGGCTGTCCACTATTTAGCGCGGATGATAGAGGCCGGAGAGGAACCCAAATTTATTGCAAGACGCATTGTGATTTGTGCAAGCGAAGATGTAGGAAATGCTGATCCCCAAGCTTTAGTGGTAGCCACCAATGCCATGCTGGCGGTGGAACGCATTGGTATGCCAGAGGGGCGCATTATTTTAAGCCAAGCAGCCTTGTACGTGGCAACGGCACCCAAGAGTAATGCAAGCTGCATGGCAATTGATGCTGCCCAAAGCGATGTGGCGCACAAAGAGATAGGGGTTGTACCTAGCCATTTAAGAGATAGTCACTATAGTGGGGCAAAGGAACTTGAGCATGGGGTAGGATATTTGTATGCCCATGATTATCCTCATCACTATGTGAAGCAGCAGTATTTGCCTGATGCCCTAATAGGGGCAAGCTACTATACCCCCACAGAAGAAGGCTTTGAAAAAAAGGTTAAAGAACTGATGACACAAAGAAAGGACTCTATCTAGAGCCCATAAAGCTACGAATATCTTTAATAGAGAAGGAGCCAATTAAAAACAAAATGAGGATATAGGCACCACCTAAAATACCTACAGCCATAAAGGTGCTTGCATTTGGTGAAAAGCAGGGTAAAAGGTAAAGGCGATGCAGGGTAAGGGTAATATAGCTACAAGCAAAGCCTGCAATCACTGGACGAACGATCCAGTTCATCAAATCAATTGGTAAATCCACATGATTGAGTAC
>JAEXBC010000326.1 GCA_023457875.1 Bacillota bacterium
GTATATCCAAAGATCAATAGTTCGAATAGGCGTGCTTGATATGACGCTTACAAAAAGCTTAAGAAAAAATCTTCTTAAGCTTTAAAATGTATCTACAATATGTTTTAAATATTTTTTAAATTCTTCGCGAAGTTCGGATCTTTTTAAGGCAAATTCAACTGTGGCTTGAAGAAATCCCATTTTATTTCCCACGTCGTATCGGCGTCCAATAAAGTCATATGCATACATCTCTTCTTCTTTCGCAAGCTTATTAAGTGCATCTGTAAGTTGAATCTCTCCTCCTGCCCCAACTTCTTGCTTTTCAAGGTAATCAAATATTCTTGGCGTGATAATGTATCTTCCCAAGACAGCAACATTGGTAGGTGCAATCTCTATCGGAGGCTTTTCTATCATATTTTTTACTTCGTAAATTCGCTTTTCTACCTGCAATCCATCTACAATTCCATATTTATTAACATCATTCCTATCTACCGTTTGTACTCCCAATATAGATGCATTATATTTCTCATATACTTCCATCATCTGTTTAAGCGCTGGCTTCTCAGAATCAATCACATCATCACCGAGCAATACCGCAAACGGTTCGTTTCCTATAAATGTTTTGGCTGTTAACACAGCATGACCTAACCCTTTAGGTTCTTTTTGCCTAATATAATATATATTAGCTATTTGTGAAACAGAACGTGCAATTTCCAATAATTCTTTACTTCTCTTTTTCTCCAATTCCATTTCTAATTCCACGGATTTATCAAAGTGATCTTCAATAGCTTTTTTAGTTCTACCTGTTACGATAATAATATCTTCTATTCCGGATGCAACTGCCTCTTCAACAATATATTGAATAGTTGGTTTATCCACAATAGGTAACATTTCCTTTGGTTGAGCTTTAGTCGCTGGCAAAAACCGTGTTCCTAATCCAGCTGCCGGAATAATAGCCTTTCTAATTTTATTCATTTGGACCCCCAATTTTCATTTGATTTTTATTAATATAGTATAGTATTTTATTGTATAATTTATTACTTTCAAAATTTATTACCATGTACTAAATCCAGATTTCCCAGTACATCAAGCACAAATATTACATTTTTCATAGTCAATTAGCTACTATCATGTATATATTATCACTAATCTTTTGATTATCCATCATAATTTTATACTCTATATATAGCTTCACGCCTTTTTCAAGATAATAAATATCAATTTTATCTGTTTGAAACACCATATCTATCGTTCCATAAGGCATTTGATAAGATGAACTATGGGCTTGTTCCACATCAAATATTAGCTTTGCTTGGACTGTACCCATTCTTTTTACAGATACAACATTATTCTTCCATTTTACAACCGTAGTGATTTTATCCTTTTCATCTTTATAAGTAATATAGACGCACCCATCTTTTATAGCTAGATTTCCCACAAAACGATTTTCAGCTTCATCATAATGGGTCTCATAAATCTGCTTATCATATACGGTAACTTGTATCTCTTTCATTTATATCTCCTCATAAAAATTAATAACTACATTCACTCAAAAAAATAAAGTTACTAATATATTAGTCCTTAGAAGTGACTTTACGATTTCACTGATTGTTTGGCCCTAAATCAATAAAAAATAATTCTTTACTAAATCTTATAAGCTAGCCAAATCAATAAGCTTATTAATTATTTCTTTTATAGTAAGGCCGGTAGCAGAAAATAGCATAGGATACATACTGATAGATGTAAACCCTGGCAAGGTATTGATTTCATTAAAAATAATGTCACCGTTTTCTTTTACAAAGAAATCTATTCTGGATAATCCTTTTCCTTCAACTGCATCAAATACATCTTTAGCATAAGAGCGAATTTTTTCTTTAATCTCAGTTGGCAAATCAGCATCTACAATTGTCTTTGAATCTGCATTGTTATATTTTGCATCAAAATCATAGAACTCAGATGCAGCTAAGATTTCACCAACTCCTGATACGACTATATCATCATTTCCCATAACAGCCGTTTCAACTTCTCTCCCAATAATGGTTTCTTCTACTAAGATTTTTTTATCATGTTTTGCTGCTTCGTATAACCCAGAAATGAGTTCTTCCTTGTTATTCGCCTTAGATATTCCCACTGACGAACCTGCATTGGCTGGCTTAATAAAATATGGATAGGGAAATGAAGATTCTATTTTATTAACTGTCGTTTCTATATCATTAAGTTCTTTAGCTTTAACAACCACAAATTCAGCCTGTGGTACCCCTTTTGTAGCAACTACAATCTTTGTAAATGCTTTGTCCATTGATACAGCTGACGCTAAAACGCCACATCCAACAAACGGTATTTGTGCTAATTGGCATAACCCTTGTATTGTACCATCTTCTCCATTTTTTCCATGCAGAACTGGGAAGATAATATCTATCCCTATCTTTACAGGTTCTTTTCCTCCATCTTTATAAATCCATAAAGCTTTTTGTGTTGCATCAGGACTTAATACAGCTGGAATGCCATACTTTTTCCATTCATTTGTAGTTAAATCGTAATTCCCTCCCGTATACAATAACCATTTTCCTTCTTTTGTAATTCCTACGGGATGCACCTCATACAAGTTCTTATCAATATTATTTAATATAGTTGTTGCTGATTTAAGGGATACATCATGTTCAGATGAACATCCTCCAAACACTAGTAATATACTCTTCTTCATCATTTACCTCCTAGGTACTATATTCTACCTATATTGTCTTTCAACACTTTCATGTCACTTACTATATTCTAGTACTTTACCCTATAATATTCAACTCCCAATCAAATAGTTCTGTATCATAATAGTGGGGACAGGTCTTATAAATATTTTTGCAAAAAAACAAGCAAGCTTATACACTAGTTTACTAGTTGTTAAACTTGCTTGTTTTTGGATTCCCTTTTAATTTACTTGTTTGTAATTGGGTTCACAAAAAAACGAGTTAATACCATCTATTAATTTAAATCTAATCTGGTATGGCTTTTCTCTATGCATAATCAAATCATACTGCTCTTCATTTAACTCTTTGGCCAACTGTTCTTTACCTTCAAGCGGCACTACACCTGTTGATGCATCTAAGTAGCACAGGGGCGGAAACATTACACACCACCAATTTTCTCCCTTTCCTTCGCCTATAATTATTCTACAAGACTCATATTCACCAGCAGGTAAGACTACATCGCCATATGATTTAGTGGGGAAATTAGCTTGATCAAGCACTACATATACATCATAATCCTTTTCCCATTCCGCTATGACTTCCTTTGCTACTTCCTCAATAAGTGGCAAGCACTCCTTTAAGATATATCTAGTTTCTTCGATACTCGTAGAATCCTCCAGCAAAGGCTCAATGTATGCAATAACTCGGTCTTTAATTTGTTGCTTAAGTAGTTGATCTTGCGTAGAATCACTGTTTGCTACAACATGGAATCTTATAATTTTACTTGCTAACGAATCTGTAACGTTTTTTGAGGTTCCAGCAATCACATTAATACAGATAGTACATAAAAACAGTAATATAACGACTATAGCAGTTACTTTAGTCATTCTCTCGTCATTCTTAAAAAACTCTTTTATTTTATTCTTCATATTAATCACCGCCAATAATTTATTTATAGACTAATTATTGACACGCAATTATTATTTTAATCACTTATTTAGAAAATTTTTCCTTTGTAATACAGATAGCAGTTTTTCCCTTTGTTCTAGAATAGTGCTGTCCTTAATCATCAAATCAATTATCTCCTTAATAGATTTTCCCACATCGTTGATTTTAATCTGTAAAAAGTCAGATATTTCTTTATATGTCTTTCTCCCTATTAAGCAAAATAAATACACCAACATATTACGCTGTATGTCTTTCTTATCTATCATTATTTGGATAATTGATTTTTTCCAATGCGCGCTTAACCCCTCAGCAATATCCGCAATATCCATTCTAAATAGTCCTGTTAAATGGATATCATCATTTAACTCTTCTTCAGAAGTACTTGCTATTTCATCTACTAAAAATTCAGTTTCTTTATTTAAAACATAGTTTTCGTATAGCTTTTGACTTATCTTTGTTTTGCGAGAAAAATAACGAAGTATATATTCACTTTTAACTATGCCATTTTTATCACTTTCGCCTAAATATACCTTATAGCTACTCCACTGATACTTTAGTGGATCATTCACAAGCTGAGCTCTAACTGGGTTCAAATGTATATATTTGGACACGTAAATAAGATAGGCTTCATTTTTTACAATACGACTTGTAAACCTATCTTGAAATAAGTGTCCAGAACAATTATATCTTTTATCACTAGTGTTTAGTTATTAACTTTTATTTCCATTGACTTATAATTTCCATATTTTTAGGCATGAAAATAGCTAGAGTCTAGGGTTAAATATAATTATCACAAAATACCTACCCGAAAGGACTCTA
>JAEXBC010000327.1 GCA_023457875.1 Bacillota bacterium
GGCAATACCCTTGCAGATACCAATGGCTATTTTTTAGTACAAGCTGATATGGCTCAATAGCTCGTGACGTTTTGTTTCCATGGCGGTCTGCATATTCAAAAGAGAGCAATTTACTTTCTAGTAAGGAGGTTTTTATCATTTCTAAATTGGCTTGAATATTTCTATTGCCGATCCACGGGCTTAAATCAATGTATATCTGATTTACTTTTAATTCTATGTCTTTGGCTCTTTCTGCGGGGATAAAGCTCTTAACTTTTGCAAGGGCGTTTACCAATTCATCTCCTTTTATCATCATAGAAAGATTGGAAAGCCCCATCAAGATAGCAGAAAGCTCGGCAGTCGAAAAAACTTTTTTATCCACCTTGTATTTCTGCATGATTTCAAAGCCACCGCCAACTCCCGACGTAGAATAAACAGGAATACCTGCCATGTTGATCGTTTCTATATCACGATAGATTGTGCGAGGTGAAACTTCAAATAGATCTGCTAACTCCTGTGCGCCTATCCGATCTTTTTCAAGGAGTATCATAATCATGCTAACAAGCCTGTCAATTTTCATCTGACAGCCGCCTTTCAATTTTTCAAAATTTTTTATCATTATAGATTATGGCCGTACTGTTGTCAAGAATGACATGATACAATGTAAAAATAAATCAATCTAATCTACCAACAGGAGGAATATTCATGTTTATAATTTATGTTTATGTTCTTGATACTTTAGCTGACTGGGAACTGGGGTATGTTACCTCAGAGCTGAATTCTGGTCGATTTTTCAAAAAAGACGCCCAACGTGTATCGCTCAAAACGGTGAGTTATTCTAAGGAGCCAATCCACACAATGGGCGGGATGACGCTCGTAGCCGATTGTTTAATTGATGATATTGTTGTGAGTAAAACAAGTATCTTGCTATTACCGGGCGCAGAAACATGGAGTGACCCCAAGCATGGCACTATCATCGAAAAAGCGAAGGAATTTCTCGCTTTAGGCGCTACGGTGTGTGCAATCTGTGGGGCTACCGTTGCCCTTGCCAGCTTCGGACTATTGGATAATCGCCCACATACCAGCAATGGACCTGGATTTCTTGAAATGGTTTCTCCTGGTTATAAAGGGCAAAACTTTTATATAGACAAGCCATCTGTTATGGACAACAACCTTATTACTGCAAGTCCCACAGGTGCTTTACTATGGGCAAAACAAATTATTGAGCATTTAGATGTTTTTCAATCAGACACGCTGAAGGCTTGGTATGAATATTTTAGTACCGGTGAACCTAAACATTTCTTTGCCCTCATGGAAACTTTGCCGTCTAGCAATAAAATTGAATAACTGCAATCTTCATTTCTCCTCCATAAAATTGAAATTGGGGTTTACTTTTATAGAAAAGATTATAACGTTGGGCTATGCTCATACCTAATAGATCACTTTTCGAATAGACCATTTATGAGATAAAATGCAATATCTTAACTCTAATAATCTTTCTTTTTCATTAAATGTTACCTTGCAACCATAATCAAAGCTTTTTACTCCGGCATAGTTATTTTCTGTTGAATATAAAATATCAATAATTGTTGCAACAATGAATTGATGTTCTTCATTTTCTATCCGCATCCGTAAAGGAACTATATCTCCAACGATATTACACTTAGAAATTATCTCTACTGGAATATTTTTTAGTTCCACAAAATCACTCCTTTTTTTAAAAATAAATCGAACATTTGTTTGTTTGGATTATATCAAAAAGGCATATTTTTGTAAACTATCTCTCCGAAAATAATTTTGAATGACTTATTAAGCAAACCTTTCTTCTGCGTTCATATTAGCAATTTACGGCATAAAAAAATGACCCTCAGACCAAATTGAAATTTATAATAAAATTTCAATTTGGTCTGAGGGTACTCCATAAAACCTTGGGTTTAGTGAAGTAACGTTGTGCTCTGCTTTAGGTCGGGTAAGAAGTACGATATACCCCCTTCAACATTACCTTCACCTGGTAAGGTATAGAAGGTTATTTGATTCGGTTTAGCAGCTAAAAGAATTTGTATGTAAGATGGTAGAGCTTCTAATGAAATAGTAGTTTCTATGTTATTAAGTAATTCACTAGCTATTTCTACTAATCGACCTGGATTATTTTCCTCCAGAAGCTTTTCTAGCAGTGCCTTCATGATTTGTTGTTGCATATTAATTCTTCCCAAGTCTCCCTCTGGATACATTCTATAGCGAATAGCTTGTAGTGTCTGTTCACCATCTAATTGCTGCTTTCCTTTTTTGAGATTGATGTAAAGACCAGCAGCATTGTCTGTATATCTCATATCCTCCGTTAATTCTATATTTACTCCACCTAATTCATCAATGACTTTTTCTACTGTTTTAAAATCAACTATAATTACATCATCAACTTGAATGTTTAGCAATTTTTCGATTTCTTTAGCAGCAAGCTTATCTGTGCTTTTACCCCCAGCATAACCATACATCTCATTGATTTTAGTTATTACATGAGGGGCAGTAAAGCCCACTACTGCTTTTTCTTCTTCATCCCACTCTACTTTAGTATTTCTTGGTATTGAAATAACTTTTAAAGTACCCTGTTTTTTATCTAAGTTAATCACAATAATAGCATCCGTTAATGACTGCCTTTCATCTAATCCAAAAACAGCAATATTCTTCGCGTCTTCATTTTGCCATGTTCTTACTTCAGATTGGTTCTTTTCTTGCCAGCCTGCTTCCTGTACTGGCTCAATCTTTCCCTCAGTAGAGACTTTTGGTTGTTGCGCATTGGTTAA
>JAEXBC010000328.1 GCA_023457875.1 Bacillota bacterium
GGAAAAACCCTTGCTTTTCTCCTACCTATTTTTGAAAAGCTTTCCTCACAAAATCCGGCTGTTCAGGCACTTATTATTACACCTACAAGAGAACTAGCCATTCAAATCACTCAGGTTGCAACAAAAATAGCCGAGAAAAAGCATATCAAAATCCTTCCCATTTATGGTGGGCAAGATACCTCTTCTCAGCTCAAAAAGCTCAATCATTCTATTCAATTAGTCATTGCCACCCCTGGCAGATTATTAGATCACATTGGTAGAAAAACCATTGACCTCAAGCAGATTCGCACCTTAGTCATCGATGAAGCAGATCAAATGCTCCTAATGGGCTTCAAAAATGATATTGAAAGTATTATGTGTCAGCTTCCTAAAAAGCATCAAACCCTCTGCTTTTCGGCTACCATGGAGCCTGCTGTTAAGAAACTAGCTTATCGCTATACGAAATCTCCTGCTATCGTTTCGGTTGAGAGCAAAAAAATCACTCTGGAAGCCATTAGCCAATCCATTGTAGAAACCACTGACAGATGGAAGCAAGCAGCTTTACTAAAGGTATTAGAAGAGGATAGTCCCTATATGGGCATCATTTTTTGCCGCACCAAACGTCGAGTGGATGTCCTGTATGAAGCCATGAAGGAAAAAAAATATAATTGCGTTAGACTGCACAGTGACATCTTACAGTCTAAAAGAGAACGTATCATGAAAGACTTTAGAAAAGGGGATATCCAATATCTCATCGCCACAGATGTGGCGGCCCGAGGCTTAGATATCTATGGTGTAACCCATATCTACAATTACGATGTACCTGAAAGCCCCGAAGCTTACATTCATCGTATAGGACGTACTGGACGTGCCGGTGAAGAAGGCTGCACCTGTATGTTTGTAACGCCAAAAAATCTAAAGGACCTCGAAGCTATAGAAAAACATATTAAAATGAAAATCCCACGTCGAATGCTTTAAGACTTTTCTTTGTCTTAAAGCATTTTTAACGCCCATAAACATTAATGACAGCCATGCCCTCCACAATGTTTACAGTCTCCTCCGCAAACTACAGATTTTCCTTGACGCTTCTTTTTTATCATGTTCCTTATAATGAGTCCAACAATGACTACTAAAACCATTCCTACTATAAATGTTCCCATAGCCTTTCACCTCTTTTCTATTGGCTCTTTGTTTATCATTTTTTCATATCTAGACAAATGTTTTTTGTCTTATGCCTATGCTTTTGCACTTACACTTTTATCTACTACAAGCTGATTGCTTTTTTTGTGAGGTCTAAATAACAGATAGAAGCATACAATAACCAAACCAAATGCTACTGCTGTTCCAATACCAAATCCGCCTCCACTTATAAGTGTTCCAATTTGGAAGATCGTGAGGGATACACAATAAGCTAGTAGTGTTTGATAGCCTATTGCAAACCAGAACCATTTCGCTTGATTCATTTCACGTTTAATCGCTCCCATTGCTGCAAAGCAAGGTGCACATAACAGGTTAAACACAAGGAAGGAGTATGCAGCAATAGGTGTCATACTGCTGGCTAATGTGCCCCATATTTCACTGCCATCTTCAGCTACTTCTCCGAAACCATAGAGTATACCAAAGGTACCTACGATATTTTCTTTAGCTAAAAGACCTGTAATAGCTGCCACTGCTGCTTTCCAATTTCCCCATCCAAGAGGTATAAAAATAGGTGCCAGCAACCCTCCAAGGAAGGCTAAAATACTATCATTGGTATCTTCCACCATACCAAAGCTGCCATCACTCATTCCAAAGTTCTGCGCAAACCAAATAATAATCGTTGAAAGTAAGATAATTGTTCCTGCTTTTTTGATAAATGACCAGCCACGTTCCCACATACTACGAAGTACATTTTTAGCAGTAGGCATATGGTAGGCAGGTAACTCAATAACAAATGGTGCAGGGTCACCTTGAAATAGTTTCGTTTTCTTTAAAATAACACCTGAGCAAATCACTGCAACAATCCCTACAAAGTAAGCACTTGGTGCTACCCAAGGCGCCCCACCAAACAATGCCCCAGCTATTAAGGCAATAATAGGAAGTTTTGCACCACAAGGTATGAATGATGTTGTAATAATAGTCATTTTACGATCTCGGTCATTTTCAATGGTCCTAGATGCCATAATACCTGGCACGCTACATCCTGTCCCGATTAGCATAGGTATAAAGGATTTACCTGATAAACCAAATTTACGGAAAATACGGTCCATAATAAATGCAATTCTTGCCATATAACCGCAGGCTTCCAAAAATGCCAAGAACATAAATAACACTAACATCTGAGGCACAAATCCAAGTACTGCGCCCACACCAGAGATAATACCATCAACAAGCAATCCTGATAGCCATGGTGCACAATTAATGGCATCTAAGCCACTTTGGGCAGCTGGAATAATCCATTCACCAAACAAGGTATCATTAGTCCAATCTGTTAAAAAGGTTCCCACTGTTGTAACAGATACAAAATAAACCATAAACATAACTAGTGCAAAAATAGGAAGGGCAAGCCACCTGTTGGTAACAACTCTATCAATTTTATCTGAAGTAGTCAGGCCACCTCTATTTTTCTTTACATAGCACCCACTAATAATGGAGGAAATATACTGGTAGCGCTCACTTGTAATAATGCTCTCTGAGTCATCATCCATCTCGTCCTCACATTTTTTAATATCCTCCTCAATGTGAGACATGATGTGCATCTTAATATCTAGCTGTTCAATCACCTTTGCATCACGCTCAAATATCTTAATGGCATACCAGCGTTGCTGCTGCTCCTGCATATTATGTAATACAGCTTCTTCAATGTGTGCAAGGGTATGCTCCACAGAGCCAGAGAAGTTATGTCTCAAGGTGATCGCTTTTTTGTTTTTAGCAGCTTCTACCGCTTTACTGGCTGCCTCCATAATACCTGTTTCCTTTAATGCAGATATCTCAACAACCTCGCAGCCTAACGCCTCAGATAGTTTTTTTGTATTGAGCTTATCACCATTCTTTTCTACGATATCCATCATATTAATGGCTACTACCACTGGAATGCCAAGTTCAAGAAGCTGCGTAGTAAGGTATAGATTACGCTCCATATTGGTACCATCAATAATGTCAAGAATAGCATCTGGGCGTTCTGTAAGCAAATAATTTCTAGCCACAACCTCCTCCAGTGTATAAGGAGATAGAGAATAAACACCAGGTAAGTCAGTAATAATAACCTCCTTATCCCCCTTTAACTTACCTTCTTTTTTTTCAACTGTAACGCCTGGCCAGTTCCCTACAAATTGATTAGAACCAGTTAAAGCATTAAATAGGGTTGTTTTCCCACAGTTTGGATTACCAGCTAATGCAATTTTGATTGACATTGTTTTACTCCTTTCAAGTTTGTTATATCTCACTTTTATTAGTTGTGTCTAACCATGTTCTAAAAAAAATCATTCCACCTCTATCAGCTGTGCATCTGCTTTCCTTAAGGATAATTCATATCCTCTTACCGTTACTTCAATGGGATCACCTAAGGGCGCTACCTTTCGCAAATATACTTCTACACCTTTGGTAATACCCATATCCATAATACGTCGTTTCACAGCACCTTCTCCTATTAACTTCGTGACCTTTACGCGTTCACCGCACTTGACATCCTTTAAAGTTTTCATAGTTTCCTCCCACTAAACAATAATCTTATTTGCCATTTCCTTATTAATTGCCACTCTTGAATCCTTTATGTTGACGATCATGTTTCCGCTTATTTCTGAAACCACTGTTACCGTGCTGCCTGCTACAAATCCCAGTTTTTCTAAGAATTTACTCGTTTCTTCTTTGCCACCAACTTTTTTTATAACACTCGTTTCACCAATTCTAACCATTGACAAAGGCATCATCCATCATCTTCTTTCTATATATATTTCACCAAGTATTGTGATAATGATTATCATTTCTTTATATTGTTAGTATATTCTAACTCCCAAACATTGTCAAGAACTATTTGATAAAGACTCTCAATAGATCATTTTTTATCTCAGACCTCATATAAAAAGGTAAGTATGTTATCATTTTGATGTTCATACTTACCTTTTATGTGTCTTTTTCTTAACTATATATTCATCTCTACTAATCTTCAAATAATCCATTAATTTAAATTACAATACCCTTATCATACAAGCTCATCTGATAGCACCCTTTCTCAGTTCATTAACCCGCTACCGTAAGTCGAGTAATATCTAATCCCTCTTCAAACTTTTTACAATATATATTGGTGCATCTTTTAAATTTACGAAAAGTCTTCTCTGCCTCACCTACATTGGTATAGACCTTCCAGCAACCCACGCACTTACAATTTGCCCCTTTATGCTCGATAAAGCCTTTCACATCCTCTAATGGGTACCCTAAGAAAATCCCTATCTCATGGGGAAAAGCATCATATAGTAAATGTTCCTTAAGCATATTAAAACAAGCATCAATATCAAATGCCTCATATCCATAGGATCTTAAAAAGACCCTAATCTCATCTTGTGCAAGTACATTTTCTAGAGATTTCTTTCTATATACAAAAATCAAAGCGCTGCCGCCTTGAGCTTTGAGTACGATAAAATGAACACCTTTTGCATTCAGTAATAAGTTTTTCTCTCGAATCCATTCTAATAATTCATAAA
>JAEXBC010000329.1 GCA_023457875.1 Bacillota bacterium
GAACTGATATTAAAGGATTGGGAGGCATTCCACCTCAAAGAAATAACATTATTCGACCCTTGCTTTGCCTAACGCGTAAGGAGATAGAAGCTTATTGTGAGCTTAATCAGGTCCCATACAGACATGATGAGACGAATTTTACGCCTGTCTACACCCGTAATAAAATCAGGCTTAAGTGTATACCTTATATAGAAGGCGATGTGAATCCATCCTTGGTGAGGGTATTAGGCGAGCATAGTACGCTTTACCAAGAGGAAGAGGATTTTTTAAGGGAATATACGAAGGTATTAAATGCAGCTTGTCTAAAGAATAAGGAAGGCCAGCTTATATTTGATAAGCCTATTTTTGAAGGTTATCATCCTTATATGCAAAAGCGAATCCTTTTAGAAGGAATTGAAAGCTTAGTAGGCTCATCGAAGGATATTACCTTAAGACATCTGCAAAGCTGCGTAGAGCTTGTAAAGACTCAGGGCAGTAAAATAATTAATTTGCCCTATGGCTTAGTTTTTCGTAAAGAATACAGTGAGTTAATCCTTTCAAAGGAAGAGGCAGCTTCTGTCCTTTTTTGCAAAGCACTAAGGTTAGGAGAGCAATGGATTGAAGAGGCAAATATAGGTATAAGTCTTTGTTTAGTAGACCATGAGGGAATGACTCAAAAAAATGAAAAAATGTGTACTAAATATATTGATTATGGTAAAATAAAGATTGGATTGCAAATTCGTACACGAAGGGCAAATGATTTTATTAAGCTCTCTCAAGGTACGAAGAAGCTTAAAAAATTCTTTATTGATGAGAAAATCCCCAAAAGAATAAGGGACAGTATGCCTCTTATTGCAGATGGAGATGAAATAGTATGGATAATAGGAAGCAGACTAAATGCAGACTATTATGTTACCGACGAAACTGAACAGATTCTAGAAATACAAATGACACAAGGAAGTTAAGAGGAGGTATTATGTTAAATTTAGAAACCCTCATTAGCGAGGAGAAACTTCAATCACGCATAGCTGAATTGGGGGAACAAATAAGTAAAGACTATGAAGGAAAAGAAATCGTCGTTTTATGTATTCTAAAAGGCGGCGTTATGTTCATGACGGATCTTGTAAAGCATATTACACTGCCACTCAAGATGGAGTTTATGGTTGTATCAAGCTATGGAAATGAGTATAAGAGTAGTGGCGTAGTGAAGATTATCAAGGACTTAGATGAGTCTATTCAAGATAAACATGTACTTATTGTTGAGGATATTATTGACTCTGGAAGAACATTAGCCTATATCACAAAGATGTTAGAAGAAAGAAAACCAGCAAGTGTGAAGTTATGTACCCTTCTTAACAAAGAAGAAGAGAGAGTAGCGCCCATTCAGGTAGATTATTTTGGGTTTAAAGTAGGTAATGAATTTGTTATTGGATATGGATTAGATTATCAACAGTATTATAGAAATCTACCTTATATTGCGGTTAATAGAGGATAGAAAGCAGAAAAGAGAAAGGAGGATTTAAGTATGAAAAAGAAATTTAAAGGAACCTATGCGTATCTTATTTTAGTCGTTGTACTTTGCTTATTTGTGTTTTATGGAACTAGTAAAGATATAAGTAGTAATGCTACTGAAATGAGCGCATTAGATGTGATGACAAAGATTGAAAACAAAGAAATTAAATCAATTCAACAAATCATATCTAGTGGTGATAACGGTAAGTTTATTGTTACGGATACAAGTGGAAATAAGGCAACCATTAGTGTGGCGCAAGATGCTTTTAGTAATTATATCTATAGCTTGCCAACCGAGCTAAGAAATACATTTACTTTTACAAGTAGTGAGCCACAAACAAGTTTGTTTTATCCTATTATGCAAATCGTACTTATTATAGGAATGTTCATCTTTATTATGATATTCTTTGTTCAGCAAATGCAAGGCGGCGGCGGTGGCGGTGGCCGTATTATGAATTTTGGTAAGAGTAAAGCCAAGATGAGCATTGATGATAAAGGGAATGTTTCCTTTAAGGATGTAGCTGGTTTGGATGAAGAGAAGATGGAGGTTGCAGAAATTGTAGACTTCCTAAAAAATCAAACACGCTATATTCAAGTAGGCGCTAAGATTCCAAAGGGTGTGCTTCTTGTAGGACCTCCAGGAACAGGTAAAACCCTACTTGCAAAAGCCATTGCTGGAGAAGCAGGTGTACCCTTCTTTAGTATTTCTGGTTCTGATTTCGTTGAGATGTTCGTAGGTGTAGGTGCATCTCGTGTGCGTGACCTCTTTGAACAGGCAAAGAAAAATGCACCATGTATCGTATTTATCGATGAAATTGATGCTGTTGGTCGTAAGCGTGGCGCTGGGCTTGGTGGCGGACATGATGAAAGAGAGCAAACACTTAACCAGCTCCTTGTTGAAATGGACGGATTTGGTGCAAATGAGGGTGTTATTGTCCTAGCTGCTACAAACCGTGCAGATGTACTTGACCCAGCTCTACTTAGACCAGGTCGTTTTGATAGACAGGTTATTGTAGAACGACCTGATATCACAGGACGTAAGGCTATTTTGAAGGTGCATTCAAAAGGTAAGCCTCTTAATGAAGACATCGACCTTGATATTATTGCTAAGACAACATCAGGCTTTACAGGTGCTGATCTTGCTAACTTGATGAACGAAGCTGCACTCTTAACAGCTCGACATTCTAAACGTGCAATCGATATGGAAGAGGTTCAAAAGGCCCTTATTAAGATTACTATGGGAACCGAAAAGAAAAGTCATATCATTACCGATAAAGAAAGAAAACTTACAGCATATCATGAGATTGGTCACGCCTTAACAAGTGAGTTATTGGATGAAATGGAACCTGTTCATAATGTGTCAATTATTCCAGTAGGCCGTGCAGGTGGATATACCATGCAACTTGGTGGCGATGATAATTTCTATACCAAAAATAAAATGCTACATCATATTATTGTATTCTTAGGTGGTCGTGCTGCTGAAGAGCTTGTGCTTGATGATATTACAACAGGCGCATCAAACGATATTGAAAGAGCAACTAGACTTGCTAGAGATATGGTAACTACTTATGGTATGAGTAGGCTTGGCCCTATAAAATATGGTAATGAAAATTCAGAGCCATTCTTAGGTAGAGATTACAACCATACCCGTGATTATGGTGAAGCGTTAGCAACTGAGATTGATAAGGTGGTTGCAGAAATCGTAGAGGAATGTCATAGCAAAGCTAGGAAGCTTTTAGAAGATAACATAGATATTCTTCATAAAGCAGCTAAAATTCTTATGAAAAAAGAAAAAATCACTGGTCAAGAATTTAGAGCGATTATTCGTGGAGAAGAGATTGACGAGGAAAATGTGGCTAAGCTTAATATCTTCGAATCTGTTGCAGAAATGGAAGAAAAGAAAGAAAGTGAAAAAGCTTCTTTAAACGGAGAGGATACTTCTACAAAAGTTAGCCTAGATAAGTCTAAGAGTGATGAGCAGGATATATAGTAATAAGACCACAAAAAGCCGAAATATATTTCGGCTTTTTGTGTGTATGTGCATCTATATCTTTATCATAAGAAGCTGAGAAGGCACAGGAGGTAAACAATGAAAGACAAAGTACTGTCATTTTTAATCGAGCAAAGTGATTATATTTCAGGTGAAGAAATAAGTCAGAACTTAGGTGTAACTAGGGCGTGCATATGGAAGGCTGTTAAAAAACTACAAGATGAAGGCTATGTGATTGAATCAAGTACCAGAAAGGGTTACAAATTAATTGAAAGACCTAACGTCATTACATCACTAGAGGTAAGAGAAATTATTTCCTCGAAGATTTTTGGTAAGCATATTGAATACTTCAATGCAGTGAATTCAACGAATGAAAAAGCAAAGGAACTAGCTACAAATGGAGCGGTAGAGGGGACAGTTATACTTGCTGATAAGCAGGTATCAGGCAAAGGAAGACTGGGAAGAGGCTGGAGTTCGCCAAGTAAAACTGGGATATGGATGAGTGTTATATTAAAGCCTTGTATTTTGCCGCAAAGCGCAAGTCAAATAACCCTTATTGCTGGCCTTTGTATGTGTGAAGCTATTCAGGCAGTTACAGGACTAGAGGCGAAGATAAAATGGCCAAATGATATTGTAGTCAATGGGAAAAAGGTATGTGGTATATTGACTGAGATGAGTGCAGAAATAGAACGTATCAATTATATTGTTTTAGGTATTGGTGTCAACGTGAATCAGAAAGCTTTTCCAGAGTATTTACCCTATGCTACTTCGTTAATGATAGAAGGGAAAAAGGAGTATCAAAGAAAATATATTATTAAGGATTTTCTTGAACGCTTTGAAAAAGCTTATGCTGCTTTTTGTGAGACAGAAAATCTGGTTGCTATTTTGGAACGCTACGAAAGAAATTGTATAACACTAGGGAAAAGTGTGAAAATTATAGAGCAAAAGGGTGAATACATTGCCCAGGCAATAGGTATTACTTCAGATGGCAGCTTACAGATTGTTACTCAAGAGGGAGAAGAACGGACAGTTGTTTCTGGAGAAGTATCAGTAAGAGGTTTATATGGTTATATCTAATGGATAAGAGGAGTTAACAATGGAAAAACATATATTACTATCTGTGTCACCTTATGTACAAAAGTATTATTTTAACGAGAGATACAAAAATTTACCCAAGGATATTCAAGAAAGCTTACGGGCTAAGATCTGTGTGATTGCAGAAAAGACGAATGTCATTATCTCACTAGGTTTTTATGAAGATGGTGAAATTTTTGTAGAGCAGCGTTACGAAGATTTGAGCTATTATGATGAAATTGGCGCCCAGCTTAGAATTAAAAAATTCCAAAGGGATGAAGAAGACTTATTTGGCGCGCTAAAGAGATGGTATATGGTCTATCATACGC
>JAEXBC010000330.1 GCA_023457875.1 Bacillota bacterium
CGTCTGCACCATATGACTCTAATAATCTAGCAAAGACTACTGCTTCTTCCTCTTCAATACCACCAGCTCTTCCTTCAATAGAATCTATTCTTACGATGATTGCAAAATCTTCACCACATTCTCTTCGAATTCCTTCTATGATTAATCGATGGAAATAAGATCTTCCCGAAACACCACCGCCAAATTCATCAATTCTCTTATTTGTACGTGGACTCATAAATTGTAATCCCATATAGCCATGTGCACTATGTAACTCAATGCCATCAAAACCTGCTTTTTTACATCTAACAGCTGATTGTATATAAGAATCAACTAATTCATATACTTGCTTCGTAGTATATTCATTAACTGGCTCACGATAAACTACTGAAGGAATAGAGGATGGAGCTGTTGGTGTTTGACCTATCATGGCCGATGCGGTTTCACGTCCTGCATGATGAAGTTGCACAATTGCCTTAGCACCACCTGCGTGTATTGCATTAGCTAATTGTGTAAGCCCTGGAATGTACTCGTCAGCATATACCCTTGGTTCCCCAGGCATACCAGGCGCTCTTTCATCGACTGCAGCAATTTCAGTAATAACCAGACCAAATCCACCTTTTGCTCTTGAACCATAGTAGTCACAAGCCATTTTTTTGATCGTACCATCTTCTTCACACATTGCAGAGTCCATAGCAGGTACAACAAGTCTGTTCTTAACTAGCATTTTTCCAATATACATCGGTTTAAAAGTTGATTCGAAATTCATCATAAAACACCCCTCTTCATCTTATAAAGTAGCCTACAATCTTTATTTCTATTTGACAAAAGTATATCAAGCAGATTGATTTTTCACCATATTCATTTTGACAAAAAACCACCTTATATTAGTGCATTTTGACAAAAATAGACATTATCTATATTATATTTAGTCTATTATGCCCAAGTTGATTTACCAGATTATGTCACATCTATTTTGCGTATCTCTCATTGCAAAGTAAAAAAGCTACAACAACCACATACATATGGTTTTGTAGCTTTTTCCCTATCTACTTTTTATTTAGTTTTGAACTTCTTAACTGAATTCGTCAATTGTGCTGAAGCATCCTTCGAATGCTGTGATAATTGAATCACATTATTTGCCTTACTTAGGATATCAGAGGCTTGAATAGCGATGTTTGTAGTACTCTGTGCACTTTCGTTGACTGAAATTGTTACTTCACTTATTGCTTTATGCATATTACTGGTTGATTCCATGAGTTCCATGGCAGTTGCGTTAAAATCATTAACAAGACTATCAATGTTGGAAGCATCCGCACTATACTGTTCGCTATTTGCAACCTGGTTATTGTAGTCAGTAATAACCGTTGTTTCTATAAAGTCTAAAACCTTTCTTGAACTTGTAACAAGATTTTCAACAGCCTCTAATACACTTTGAGTGACCCCTTGAATTTCAGTAACAGCTTGTTTTGAGCTTTCGGCAAGCTTTCTTATCTCATCTGCAACTACAGCAAAACCTCGTCCCGCTTCCCCAGCTCTTGATGCCTCAATGGCAGCATTTAATGCTAATAGATTTGTCTGCGAAGTGATTTGCATAATTGAATCTGATAAAAGGGTAATTTGTTCAATTGATTTTGACTTTTCAATAGCAGTCATAAGCTCGTTATTTGTTGAATGGAAGATACCATAGGCGCGCTCTTTAGATATTTTAGCAGCTACCTTGAGGCTATCTGCTCGGGTACTGATTTCTCTTGCTGCATCAGATGTTTCAAGCGCTTTGTTTGTAATGCTTTTAACAGATGTTTCTATTTCGTTGGAGGTAGCATCCATTTCCTCCATGGCTGCAGCTGTTTCCTCCATGGCAGATGAGAGTTCCTCTGTTGATGCCGATACTTCTTCAATATTAGCATTTAAAGATGAAATACTTTGTAGGGTTACATTTAGGTCGTGATCAATCGCATCTGATTCTTCATCAATCGTACAAATAATCTTGCTAATTGATTCCTGCATGATTTGAGTTGCTTTTGCTATTGCTCCAATTTCACTGGAATCAGCTAAAACCTTTTTGTCCACGCTGCCACTTAAATCACCTGTGGCAATCGTACCTAGGTAGGATTTTAGACTTACTATGTATTTAGAAATACCTGTACCTATAATATAAGCTACTACTACACCAGCAATTAATATGATTAATATGATTAAACCCATCAACTTTGCTAAATTATTAAATTCAGTAACAACTGCAGATTTATCATATCCAACAGACCACATACCAATGACATGACCACTTGAATCCTTTAAAGGAATGTAGTAGGAATATTCGGCTTTTCCCGCAATTGCTGAGGTACCCTGATACACTTTTCCTTCCTTCAATACAGTTGCTATTACCTCATCAGATGCCTTTATACCTATTGCTCTTTTGCCATCTTCAAGTAAAACATTGGTAGATACTATGGTATCATTAATAAAAAATGAAGCAGAATCTCCAGTTTGCTCTTTTACTGTATCTACAAATTCTGTACTGTCATTTATTTTATACTCACCTTTGTAAAGAAAATCCCCCTCAATACGCCATTCACCAGGATAGAGTTTGTCTAAGAATTGAGCGGATAAGTTGGCACTTGCCTTCACACTTTGTTTGTAATGACTTGCAAATGTTGGTGGAACTGTAAGTGAAATAATAACAATTACAGCAATGGTAAAAATAGCTAAGATGGATCCAAATGATAATATAAGTCTATATTTAATCTTCATACGTCATACCCCCTTTACTGTAACATCTTGTTATTACTATTATATACTATTTATTATTAACATTCAAATATTCTGTCGAAAATTTTTATTTTTTGTAATAAAATAGACCGTAAACTTTCATATACAGTCTGAAAATTTACGGTCTTTACAATCGACAAACAAATCATGCTCTTCTTTATTCGACTTCCCTTTTTTTGCTATAGAACAATAGCACTAGCACTGCTAACACTGCAGCAATAGCAGATGTTAGATAGACATTTTTAAAACCATCGTTTAAAGTGGATTGGAAGGTACGCTCTATCTGTGGTCCTTCCTTTATGATCTCAGCCACATAAGTTTCTTTGGCTGCCTCAAAGGCATCGGGAATAGCATCTTTTAGTGCTGTCATTTTATTTGACAAATCAGTCATTTCAGTAATGGTGCTCTTCATTTCTGTTAAAGCTTGCATTTGCCCTACAGGAGGCTTTTGAGTTTCTATAATGGTAACATTTTGCCCGATACCTTTTTGACTCTGTTCAATTTGACTTACGACCCCCTCAAGTTGCGTTTTTCCTGTATCAATACCATTAATCCCACTGTCTATACCAGTCTGAATGTTTTTAATGACATAAGGCGTCATCTCGTCAAACATACGCTCTGCTAAGGTAACAGTACTAGCGTTAATGGTAGTAACATCCGCGTTCTGCATAAGCTCAATTAAATCCTCTGGCATTTTGTAGTTGGAATTACCATTCATATTGATTTTCATTTTAGTCATGGAAGACAGGTCGGGCATTTCTATATCAGAAAGCATATCCTTCATCTGCTCATTACTCTTTAATTTGTTTAATTCATCAGTAATATCCTGCACATAAGGTAAATCTGAAACGCTAACCTCTGTAGGTAGCAAATTCATAACATTGGTTTGTACCATACCTCCTGCGTGAGCGATAAAGCCTACCATAATGGCTGGAGCAATGGCAGTACCAATTGAACGCACCAAAGAAAGAGTGGCTAAAGCGGAATTAGACTGCTTTTTATCAGTGTTTTCAAGCATCATATAGTTGAGCGGCGTACCCATGGTAAAGCCAATCCCTATACCGATAAGGATTAAGCTTACAATAACAGTCAAAAAGTTTGGTGCGGCAGTAGTAACAAAAATCAAAAACAAAGCCCCAATAATTGACACCACAAAACCAAAACCAAGGACAATTTTGACACCAAACTTATCTATCATCTTACCCGAGATTGGAGCGCCGATACCAGCAAAGGCTCCTAAGATAATAACTAGATAACCACCACTTCCAGTAGGTATTTTAAGCGCATTTTCCGAAAACTGTGGAACGAAAATCATCCCCATCATCACGATACCACTGAGAAATGAGATAAATAGAGTAATTAGAATATTACGGTTGGTAAAATATCTTAAGTTCATTACAGGATCTGCTGCTCTTTTTTCTATTAAAATAAATAGCGGTAACAAAAGGATAAATATCAGCAAGAATGGGTATACATTCAAGTTCTTAATGGTACCCAATATATTAAAGAAATCTAAGTTTTTAAGTCCATAAAGCAAGGATAATATCATCGCAGTCAAAGTGTAAATACCTAAGATATCAATCTTTTTGCGATTTTCAGCTTTCTCATTTTTTAAGATTAAAAAGCCAGCAATGAGTATAAACAGCGTGATGGGAAGATTGATATAAAATATATATTGCCAGTTGTTTTTACCAAAGATGTCTAAAATAAGGCTACCAGCAGAAGCACCAAATATGTTGGCAATACCATATACTCCGCCCACAAGACCTAATGCCATACCACGCTTCTCTTCAGGAAAACTGGTGCCAAATTCCGCTGTGGCAATGGGTAGTATGCCTCCGCCACCAATGGCTTGAACCACTCGGGCTATAAGCAGTAGTGAAAAACTGTCAAAACTTTGGGACAGTCCACAAAAAAGTGAGCCTATACCAAACAAAGAAATACATATGAGATAGATATATTTTCTGCCAAATTCGTCGGCCAGTTTGCCCATAATAGGAATACTTGCAGCATATGCTAAGGTGTAAATGGTTATGATCCATATGCCTGTTTGAGCATCTACTCCTAAATTGCTTTGAATAAGGGGACGTGCAGGGGTTATAATACCAGTGTCAATAGCGCCCATAAATATACCTGCTAAATAGATTATGGACACCAAAATCAAGTTTGATTTCTTTGTTGTTTTCGTCATCTTCAATCTCCTTTTATAAGTTCTAATGCATTATTTGCCATTTGGGATAAAGTTTCTTTTGTAACGTCAAGTTTTGATTTGTCAATTCCCTTTTGCAATTCGTCATTCCATAGCTTTAAGATATTAAGTAGCGTTGGTTTGAAAGCTTCACCCTTTTTTGTGAGCGAGAAAATATAAGAGCGGCTATCAGCAGGATTTATACTCCTCACCACATATCCCTTGTTTTCTAGCGATTGCGTAGTTCTGGTCATTACTGCTTTGTCATAGTGAATTTCATCTATCATCTGGTCTTGGGTTTGCCCCTTAATGATTTTGTGCATCTTTTCTATGGTGTTATGCTGTGGTTTTGCTTGCTTTTCCAGTAAAAGCAGGAGTACCATGCCCTCTGCTGTATTAAGGTCATATTGTTTTAGGCCATTCTTAAAAAATAACTTAAAGTACTTTTCGATAATCATATTATTCCTACCAATTGACTCCACTATTCAATACTCCTTTTATAATATAGTTGCTTTGTCAAGCTTATCACAGCATAGTTGCTTTGTCAACTAAATGCATTGTGAATTTTATCTGAACAGATTCTATAAAAGTCAAAAAAGATGATTTCTACAAAATGTAGAAATCATCTTTTATCTTTTCAAATACCTAATATCCGCTTTACTTTTTGATTAATTGTAATTCAATTGGTACAGATCTTTCTACTGTTTCACCTTTAATCACTTTATCAGCATATATAAGGCCTGTAGAACCAATTAAAGAAGGTTGCTGTGCAACTGTAGCTGCCATTTCCCCATTTTCAACCGCTTTTACAGCATCATCTGTAGCATCGAAACCAACTACGATGATTTTTCTTCCTGATGTTTGAACAGCTTTTAATGCACCAAGCGCCATCTCATCATTATGGGCAAACACGGCATCAATAGCAGGCTGGGCTTGAAGAATGTTTTCCATAACTGAAAGCCCTTTGGTTCTGTCAAAATCTGCTGTTTGTTGTGCTACAACTTCAAGATCAGATCCTTTAATCGCTTCATTAAATCCACTGCCACGATCTCTTGTTGCTGATGCTCCAGCAATCCCTTGTAGTTCTACTACTTTACCTTTACCACCAAGTTTTTCTAAAATATATGCTCCAGCTAGCTTACCTCCAGCTACGTTATCTGAAGCAATATGTGTCACTACTTCTCCAGTATCTGCTCCACGGTCCAAAGTAATAACAGGTATTTTTCTATCATTGGCTAATTTTACTGCATTACCAACAGTCTTTGAATCTGTAGGATTAATTAAAAGAACAGCTACATTTCTTGTTAAAAGGTCTTCTACATTTGCAATTTCTTTACTTGGGTCATTTTGTGAATCAAGTACGACAAGCTCATAACCTAAGGTCTTTGCCTCGGCCTCGGCCCCTTCTTTTAGCGTTACAAAGAATGGGTTATCAAGTGTTGAAATAACAAGACCAATTTTTTTTGTTCCTTCGGTTTTAGCAGCACATCCTGCAAAAACCCCTAAAGATAATACTGATATGAGTAAAAATATAATAATTCTTTTCATGTCTTTCCTCCTAGTTTTTTATTTTTACCTTATCTCTCTTTTGCCATACCATAATACACTTTGCTTTTATTGTCTTCATAGTGTGTATTACTTGTTTTTTCTATCTAACAATACTGCAATCAGTATAACCAAGCCTTTGGCTAGTAACTGATAGTATGAAGATACATCCATTAAATTGAGGGCGTTATTTAAAATGCCAATAATAAGTGCACCTACTATTGTACCAAATATATTTCCTGTTCCTCCTGAAAGGCTTGTACCCCCAAGTACTACAGCAGCAATAGCATCAAGTTCATAGCCAGATCCTGCTTGTGGCTGGGCTGATGAAAGTCTTGCGGTAACAATAATACCTGCAAGAGCAGCTAAGGCTCCTGATAATGCGTAAACAAAAATCTTAACTCTGGCTACATTAATTCCAGATAACTTAGTAGCTTCCTCATTACCACCCATAGCATAAACATAACGTCCAAATCTTGTATGCTTTAAAATATAATAGGCAATGATAAAAACTAAAGCAGTAATATAGATTGGAATGGGAATACCTAGTATATACCCTGACCCTATTGATGCCAAAATATCTGCATTCTTTGAAGCTTCAATACCTATTGGCTTCCCATCAGTAAATACTAAAATATAGCCTCTTACTAACGTCATCATAGCTAATGTAGCAATAAACGCTTGTACCTTTCCTTTACTGATTACAACACCGTTAAGTGCTCCAATTGCAGCCCCAATTAAAAGTGCAGCAATTAGTACCACAAACACATTTTGTCCGCGCGTAATCAGGGAAGCTGCGACGGCTCCTGCAAGCCCAAGGATAGATCCTACAGAAAGATCAATTCCTCCTGTAAGTATAACGAATGTCATTCCTGCAGCAATAATGGCATTTATAGAAGTTTGTCTAAGCACATTAAGTATATTAGAAAAACTTAAAAAACTCGGATTAATGATTGTTACAATGACTGAAAAGAGAATTAACGCTATAATTGACTTATATTTCATCAATTTATCGTTTTGTAGAAGTGTTTTCATTTATCGTTCCCTCCTTTTGCATCTACAGCATATTTCATAATATTTTCCTGTGTAGCGTGATCTCTATCCAGTTCTCCAGTTATTTTACCTTCGTGCATCACAAAAATACGGTCACTCATACCAAGAATTTCTGGAATTTCTGATGATATCATAATAATACTCATACCTTCTTTTTTAAAATTATTGATAATATCATATATTTCTTTCTTTGCCCCTACATCTACCCCTCTTGTAGGCTCGTCTAATATGAATATCTTTGGTTTTGTCATAAGACCTTTAGTAATAGATACCTTTTGCTGATTACCACCGCTTAAGTTTTTAACAAGCTGATGAACACCTGGCGTTCTTATAGACATCTTTTTTACATAATCTTTTGAAACCACTTCTTCTTTTTGATTACTAATTGTCCCTATAGTATTTGAAAAGCTTTTTAGTGCTGATAGTGTCATATTTTCTTTAACTGAAAGTCCTAATACCAAGCCATTTCCTTTTCTATCTTCTGAAACATAAGAAATACCAGCCTTTATTCCTTGCTGCGGAGATTTTATTTCTACAGGTTTCCCTTCTATAAGAACTTCTCCGATTTGTTTTGGAATTGCTCCATATATGGTCTTAACAAGCTCGGTCCTCCCGGCTCCCATTAACCCAGCGATCCCAACTATTTCACCCTTTCTAATCGTGAAGCTTACATCTTTTACATATTCATTAGATAAATGTTTAACCTCGAGCGCACATTCTCCAATCTTTGATTGTACTCTCGGAAACTGCTCAGTAAGCTTTCTCCCTACCATAAGTTCTATGATTTTATCTTCTGTTAACTCACTTACTGCATGCTCTGCAACAAATTCACCGTCTCTAAGAACTGTAGCATAATCGCATACTTCAAAAATCTCTTTTAATCTATGAGATATATAGACAAGACTCCGCCCCTCCGCTTTCAGCTCACTCATAACTCTGAAAAGGTTTTCTGTTTCAGTATCCGTAAGCGCGTCAGTTGGTTCATCCATAATAATAATCTTAGCATCTAACGATAATGCTTTCGCAATTTCAACCATTTGTTGTTTTCCAATACTGAGTTCTCCTGTAATGGTATGAGGATCTTCTGTGACACCCAGTCTCTTAAGTAAGCTTTCTGCCTCTTTATACTGCGCTTTTGCATCAATTTTTCTCACTGCATTTACAGGCTCTCTGCCTAAAAATATATTTTCTCCTATTGTAAGCTGAGGAATAAGATTAAGCTCCTGATGTATGATGGCAATGCCATTTTCCTGAGAATCTTTCGTACTATTAAACGAAACTTCCCGCCCTTCATAGATAACAGATCCCTCTGTTTTAGAATATACACCGGTAAGTATTTTCATTAATGTAGATTTACCAGCTCCATTTTCACCAAGAAGTGCCATGGTTTTGCCACGCGCAATGCGAAAATCAACTGCATTTAATGCTCTTACACCTGGAAATTCCTTTGTAATCCCCTTCATCTGTAAAATTGTATCATTCATGTGAGTCCTCCTCTTAAAAAACAACACCTGACCTTAGTATGACATTTGCATAAGGGGTATGTTCACCAGTCCTTATGATTGCTTTAGTTTTTTGAGTCTCCAGCTTAAATGCTTCATGGGAAACCTCGCTTATCTTAAGCTTAAGATGCTCACTTTTTTCATAATTATGAATAGCTTCTAGTATTTCTTCATAAATTTTAGTATTCTTATCTTTTATTTCACGAGCGATAATCACTTCTTCTACGCGTTGCTCTTTCAATACTACTAGTAATACTTGCATAAAAGATGGCGTGCCTTTGGTTAATGCCAAATCAATTCTCTGTACGCAATCAGGAATTGGGAGACCACTATCTGCTATAGTAATACCATCTCCATGCCCCAATTTACTGATCACGTAAGATATCTCTGAATGAATAAGGATACCTTTTTTCATGAAATCATCTCCTAAACTCAATATTTCCTATTTGTTTTTTATATATTCTTCAACTTCCATTCTTGTAGGTAAGGAATCCTGTGCGCCTTGGCGCGTTACCGTTAATGCACTAACCTTAGATGCAAATTCAATCGCTTGTGCAAATGATTTACCTTCTGAAAATGCCATTGCAATGGCTCCGATAAAGCTGTCACCTGCAGCAGTAGTATCTACAGCCTCCACACGCTCAGCAGCATAATGCTTACTGCCAGCTTTATTAATATGAAGACATCCACTGCTTCCGAGCGTAACAATCATTTCCTTTACACCTTTTTGCATAAGTTCTTTTGCCGCATGAATGATATCTTCTTCTGTTTCAAGCGACTTTTCACTTAATATTTCAAGTTCAGTCTCATTAGGTACAAGAAGATCAGTCATAGCAAGAAGTTCTTCATCAAGCTTTCTTGCTGGAGCGGGATTTAACAGTGTGTAGATGCCATATGCTTTGGCTTTTTTAAATGCATATTTAATAGTCTCAATCGGCACTTCAAGCTGCGCAATAACCATACTTGATGCTTTGATAATGGCATCTGTTTCATCAATATCTTGGCTCGTCAGCTTAAAATTTGCTCCTGGAACCACAATGATTGAGTTATCTCCTTCACCATTTACCACTATTGTTGCAATACCTGTCGATATCCTCTCGGTGATGCGCACTTCGGATGTCTCAACACCATCTTTTTTTAATGCATTTATAAGAGACTCTCCAAACTGATCATCTCCCACTCTGCCTATCATTGTTACGCGTCCGCCTAGTTTTGCAATAGCATCCGCTTGATTTGCTCCCTTTCCACCAGCCGCCTGCTTAAAATGAGTTCCAATGATTGTCTCTCCTATCTTAGGTACTTTCGTTGTCATCGTTACCAAATCCATATTTAAGCTTCCAATAACAGTAATCATATTTAACCTCCTAGTATTTCTTCTAAATCAAGGTAAACGTTTTCCCAAATAGCTAAAAAATATTATTTAGGTAGTCTTCCTTATTATTAACTTAGTTCCTAATAATATTCTTCTTTCTTTTATATCATCATTTGGATTTTTAATAATGTCTGTGAGCATTTCAACCGCGTGATAGCCCATCTCATATATTGGCTGATGTACTGTCGTTAGTGGTGGTTCTATAAGACTTGACATATGTATATCATCAAACCCTATCACAGCTATATCCTGAGGAATCAATTTACCTGCATCCTTTAATGCCTTGACTACACTTATTGCAATCATATCATTTGCACAAAATACTGCATCAAATTTATATTTTTTTTCTAACAATTGCCTTACTGCACTAAAGCCCCATTCGCTTTTATATTGTCCTTCTAAAATATAGTCTTTATTAAAAGAAATGCCAAACTCATCGAGAGCCTTTTTATAACCTTCTACTCTTGTCTTAGTTGTATTTGAAGTCAGTGGCCCTGCAACAAATGCAATGTTCTTGCGACCACTTAAAATCAAGTGTTTTACAGCATTATAAGCACCCATCATATTATCCACAAGTACTTTGCCTCGAACACTTTGCCCCTCAATATCCCTATCTATAAGTATAATAGGTGTACGTATAGATTCTAGCGTTTCTGAGGCATTCTCTCTTGCAACTGACTGAGTAATGATAATACCGTCAACCATCTTTTCTATAAGTATATTAATATATTGGTCTTCCTTTTTAACATTATCATCCGTGTTACAATACATAATACTATAGCCTATTTCACTCGCCTTATCTTCAGCACCTCTTGCGAGTTCTGGAAAAAAAGGATTTGAGATATCAGGCAAAATAAGTCCTATCGTCTTTGTTTGTTTTGTTACAAGACTTCTAGCTAAAGTATTGGGGGTATAATTCATCTGTTTGGCTATTGCTAGTACTTTTTGTCTTGTTTCATCACTGATATGTTCATCTTTTTTATTTAAAATCTTGGAAACTGTAGCTGCACTCACCTTTGCTTGCAGCGCAATATCTTTTATTGTTGCCTTCATATTTCCACCCCACTTATCAGCCATTAACATTAGTTAAACGTTTTCCTAAAACAAATATACTATATCTCATACGCTATTGCAATGTTTTTTTGTACAAATATGCTACTTTTATTTTCCAAACCTCAAAAACCACTGTAATACTTGTACATTATTATTGATAAATATCTGTTGCGTATTTGTAAGCGTTAATTAACCCTGGACATAATAAGTCACAGGGTTATTTTTTGAATCTATTTTGACTATTTGAACTGATGTCTGGTGATATGTTCAAAATCACCCTCAAGTGAATAATAAACTGCATTTTCATTTCGTGAGTATACAAAAGAAACTCTGGTTGCCCAATTTCCAACCTGCTTTACGGCATTTAGTATTTCCAGTCCCTCATTCACAGAAAAATCATCAGTACTCTTTCTTAATAATCCCATAGCTTTATCATAACGATCCTTCCCGTAATATCCAAATTTTTCAGGGACGAAATCATCAGGAAGCTCCAGTATAGCAAAATTACTTAATACAGCGTATTTTTCTTGGATAATACTATATCCGTTTCCGGGTTCAAGGATCATTATCCGTCCTTCACTGTCGGAAAGAATTGAGTGCAATGCGGGAGTGGGAATATCAATTGCTCCTGTAGGAATGTTAACGATCTCTTTTTCATTGGCTAAATGAATAATGTCATCCATCGTACTCCTGCCTGAAATATAATCATCAATAAGCTGATCAATAAGAAAAGTTTTCTCATCGATTCTAAAAGGTGCTTTGTGAAAATCCATGTTAATCAACTGATTGCCAGAGCATCCTTTGTTATTCACACCCTGGATTTTACGATAATGATTTTCAATAACGTAGTTTTTCGGAATAGCGAAGTTTTCTAGAATTGTGGACTCCCTATCACCTGTGTAACTACCTATATAGAACTTATCATCTTCAGTGAAAACCTTGTACTCAAACGCTCCAATATTTATATCCATATTAAAGCCTACAATAACATCATTACCTCTTCTTACAAAAGCTGTACACATATTACTTGTCCTCCTTTTTTAAAATTGCATATCTCCAAAATATCATTTATCTTCCAATGTTTTCATTTTTCGCTCTCCCTTAACACTT
>JAEXBC010000331.1 GCA_023457875.1 Bacillota bacterium
GTAGTCCATAGTGATTAATCCTTTCTTGTTAAAGTTGTGTTGTGGTGATTCAATCTTAACACAGGATAAATCTCTATGGATTTTTTATTTAGTTCAACTTCATTTTACAATTAACCAAAAATAATAAATTAAAAAGATATTTTTGATATTTATAAAGAGTTTTGATATACTCTTATTAAGAGTAAGTTAATTAGGGAGGCATAAGCCATGAAAGTATACATTAGTGCTGATTTAGAAGGAATTACAGGTGTCTCAAAATGGGAGGAAACCCACAAAGGTGGCAAGGATTATGAGCTTTATCGTGAACAAATGACAAAGGAAGTTGCAGCTGCTTGTGAAGGTGCCATTGAGGCTGGTGCAGATTATATTATGGTAAAGGATGCCCATGAAGACGGTAAAAATCTAATTCATAGCTTATTACCTAAAGGAGTAAAGATTATTTCAGGATGGAGTAATCATCCATATTGTATGGTGGAAGGATTAGATGAAACCTTTGATGCAGTGCTTTTTATTGGGTATCATAGTGGGGCTAACTCCAATGGAAGCCCCCTTGCTCATACGTTATATCCTGATAAAATCAAGAACATTAAGATTAATGGTGAGGATGCGGATGAATTCTTGCTTCATGTCTATACGACCTATATGTTAAACGTACCTGTCGCTGCTGTCTCTGGAGATGGCGACCTAATGAGGTTTGTTAAGAATTTTAATCCACACATTAAAACCATTGCTGTACAAGAGGGCTTTGGAGGAGCCGTTGTCAGTATTCATCCCGATTTGGCCATTGAGCGTATTAGAAAGGGTGTCAAAAAAGCCCTACAGAATTTAGAAGCCTATCAAGTTGAACAACCTGAGGAATACGAGCTTGTGGTTGAGTTTCAAAAGCATGCGGATGCCTATAAATATTCTTTTTACCCCAATGTTGAGCAGATTGGAGAATATACCATTCGCTATGCTTCAAATAATTATATGCATCTATTGGTGTTGTTATTGTTTATTGGATAAAACGATTGGCAATGCATAAAGATATAGTGGATCAAGAAATATAAAAAATCCTGGCTTAAATCATGTTATTATTTAAGCCAGGATTTTTTATATTGAAAGAGAATGATAGCATGAAGTTGGGATTTATTTACCCATATCGTCTTTTATGCAGATTAATCTGTATCTTGTGTATTTTGAGTTGTTTATTATAGAATGTATTTTATATAATAGCATGGTAAACAAACAGTTGTTTAACGGCTCTAGGGGGAAAGGGTAGCTTATGATAAAAATAGCCTTATGTGATGATGACATAATCTGTTTAAAACAAACTTCAGAACTTCTTAAGCAGTATACAGAAGTTCCACTCACTCTCTTTTGTTTTCAAAGTGGCAATGAGCTTTTAGAGAGTGTGGAGCATTTTGACCTTGTTTTATTAGATATTGATATGCCAGGGATAAATGGGATTGAAACAGGAAAAAGAATTAGAGAAGTTGATAAGAGGGTTAAAATTATTTATTTAACCCATTATATGGATTATGCACTGTTTGCTTTTGAGGTCCATGCTTTTGCTTATCTCTTAAAACCCATTGAGCCTAAAAAACTCTTTAACCAGTTAGATGAAGCATTGGCTTATTTAAAAGAAGCACCACCCTCGCATATAGAGTATGAAACCTTGCAAGGAATCATAAGGCTTTTTCCAAAGGATATTTACTATTTTGAATATGAGAAGCGTAAGGTATTAATGAAAACAACATTGGGTACCTATGTACTTAATCAAAAAATCAGTGATGTTGCAAAAAGGATGGAGGCCTTTCATTTTTTTATGCCACACAAAAGCTTCTCCATTAATCTATATTTTGTGCGAACCATCAGAGGGTATGATATTCACATGATGGAGGGGAGCATTATTCCCTTGTCACAGAAAAAGGCAAGTAGCTTTAGGCACGCTTTTAATAAATATCTAAGAGATGAGCGACCTAAAATGGATGATTAATTTTGAAGTAGAAGGGAGCGACTGACGATGTCTTCTAATACGTTACAAAATCTGGCGTGCATACTATTTTCTTGTATAAATTACTTTCTGCTAGTCTATATCGTGCTTCACGCGTATTATAAAATCCGTGATAAGGAGCATAAAAGCCTTAGCATACTTTATTTATTAATCATCTGTGCAGTTGTTTTAGCTGCAGATATTTTTTTACAGCAGTTTTCACATCTACTTATTCTTCAAAAAATAACACTATCTAAAAATGAAGACTGCTATAAGGATGTTTATATGATTATTACGCGCTTTTTAGAGCTTATTTTAGCTAAAGCAATGGTCATCATTATTCAGAGAAATAAAATAGAACGTATTGTCTCATATGAATGCATAGGCTCTTTTATCTTACCTGTCTTTAGCGTTATTTTTATTTATACTTTATCTTATTTTCTTTCGGATGAGCTAAGCATCATCTCGCTGATTCTATTTAACGTGAACCTCTTACTGGTAATTGTCTTAAATCTTTATTTTACATGGTTTTTTGAAGCGATGCGTAAAGCAGATAGTCTAGAAAATGAACGACGCTTGTATGAGGAGCAGGCAAAATTGCAACATAGGTATTATGAAGATTTAAAAAATAAGTATGAGGAATCTAGAAAAGTCATTCATGATATTCGGGCACATATGCACACACTGCAGCAGCTTTATTCCGTGCAGGATACCTCTATGGCGACGCAGTATAAAAATGACCTTGATAACATATTAAGCCATCTAGGGGAGACCTATTATACGGACAATAAGGTGCTTAATATTATTATTAATGAAAAAGTACATCAGATGAAAAGTCTTGGAATTCAAGGGGACATCCGTATAGGTGATATAAATATAGACTTTATACGAGAAATAGATATCACAACGCTTTTCACAAACCTTTTTGATAATGCAATTACTGCGGCAGAAACTGCAAAGAGCAAATATATCAAGGTGCGTATGGAAAAATTTAATGATATGATAAGCATTTGTGTTGAAAATAGCTATAGTGAGCCTCCCATCCCCATTAACAAAGGATTTAAATCCACAAAGAAAAATCATGAAGGTTTAGGACTTAAAAATATTGAAAGGAGCCTTAAGCGTTATGAGGGGGATATGAGATATGAGTATAATCAAGATCTATTCATGGTTTATATTATGATTCCTGTGAATTAAATTTTTTATAGTAAAAGGAGGTAGCGTTTGTGTATAAAACAGCGTTATTTTATTTTAGTGCCACTGGAAATTCTCTGTATACAGCTAAAGAAATCTCTAAGGGGTGGACTGATGTAGAGCTTATCTCTATCCCTGATGCACTGCATAGTGGTTGCCTAGCTTTTGATGAATATGATGTAGTAGGTATTGTTACACCCCTTTACTTTATGGGGCTTCCTCCTATTGTTAAGACGTTTTTAAGTCAGATTACATTGCGTAACGTAAAATATTGCTTTAGTATTATAACCCGTGCTTTTTCTAGGGGATATGCTTTTCATCAAATTAATCGTTTACTCAATCAAAAAGGACTGGAGTTAAATTATGCGCAGTATCTTAATTATCCTGACAACTATATTAGATGGGCTGAAGCTGCAGATGAAAAGAAACAGCATAAACAATTTAAAGAGAGTGAGCAGAAGCTTCTAGGTTATAAAAAGCAAGTAGAAGAGCAAATCAAAAACTATAAAAAAGAAGGATTTATACTAAAGGCAGGATCGTCAGTCGTTTATCATATCTGGAAAAGTCGTTTAAGGTATAGTGGTTCTCATTTTAAAGTGAGTCAAGTATGCAATAACTGTGGTATTTGCGAAAAGGCTTGCCCGACTCAAAATATTTCCATCATTAATAAGGTGCCACACTGGCATACGCACTGCGTAGATTGTATGGGATGTATTCAGCACTGTCCTAAGAAGGCTATTTATTTTAATAAAAGAACAGAGAAAAGACGACGTTATAGAAATCCTCATATTTCATTGCATGAACTGCTACATAATAGAACGAAGGAGGAACAATAGGTGGAATGGATTTATCTTATAGCAGCGATCTTATCTGAAACAACAGGTACCACATTAATGAAGCTTAGCAATGGCTTTTCTAAGCTTATATATATTCCTTTCATAGGTGTATGTTATATCTTGACGATGTTTATGTTTTCGCTCGCGTTAAAAAGAATTGAAATGGGCATGGCTTATGCTGTTTGGTCAGGTATTGGCATTGTGCTTATTACAACTGCCGGAGTTATTCTTTTTAAAGAGAGTTTCTCTTTTTCGAAGATCCTTTTTATTGGTCTTATTATCATAGGTACAATAGGTCTGAATTTAGTCTCAAGGGCTCACTAAGAAAAATAAGTAAGACATTGTTTGACACATAGAGGAAAGAAAAGGTCTGACTGCCTTATAAAATAAGGTATCCAGATCTTTTATTTTGCTTAAAATGAAAGTAGTATTTTTATTTAGTAAACAAATATGAATATTCCCAATTGACAAAAGTACTATATAGTACTAAAATACATTTAGTGAGGTGGTTTACGTGTCGACAATAAGAGAAGGAGGCTTCTTAATATCAAAAATTAAGCAAGTATCAGGACGCATATTTGATAAGAAGCTTAGAAAGTACAATATAACCGATTTAAATTCAGCACAGGGACGTATTATTTTTTCATTATGGCAAAAAGATAATATTCCCATAAAGGAATTAGCCACCAAGACATCTCTTGGTAAGACCACACTAACAAGTATGCTGGATAGACTAGAGCAGAGTGACTATATCACTCGAGAACCTGATAAAGAAGACAAAAGAAAGGTGTTTATCTGTCTCACTGAAAAGAGTAAATCACTAAGACAAAGCTATGAAGATGTATCACATGAAATGCTAGCATTGTTTTATGATGGTCTTTCTGAGGAACAAGTAGATGTATTCGAGGAAACACTCAATCATATTTTAACCAATCTAAATACATACGAGGAGGAAAACAAATGAGTAGGGATGTATTCAAATTAGCAATGCGGATTGTTGAAAAAAACAAGTTTGCAATGGTAGGGTCAATAGATGATGAGG
>JAEXBC010000332.1 GCA_023457875.1 Bacillota bacterium
AGGAAATACAAGCAAAGTCAATCTTAACCCAAAGCAAATTGCCGGAAGCTGATTTTTGTATTAATCCCTATGTAGGGTGTTCACATAGGTGTATTTATTGCTATGCCAGGTTTATGAAAAGGTTTACTGCTCACGAAGAAAACTGGGGAGAATTTGTAGATATCAAGATGAACGCCATAGAGCTCATGCAGAAAAAGGTAAAATTAGCACATAAGATAGATGGAACGGTATTACTTGGTAGTGTAACAGATGCATACCAGCCACTTGAACGCAAATATCAGATAACAAGAGGTCTATTAGAAAAATTATTGCAAACAAATTTAAGTGTAACGATTTTAACAAAATCGGATTTAGTCTTAAGAGATATTGATTTATTAAAGCAATTTAAAAAGATTACCGTAGGGATAACGATTACCACCACAGATGATCAGGTAAGCCATATCCTAGAGCCAGGAGCCACACTAGCACAGAAAAGGCTTGAGGCGCTTGAAGTGTTATCTAAACATAACATTGATACCTATGCCTTTGTAGGACCAATTATTCCAGGCATAACGGATTTACCAGAAATATTTAATGCGGTAAATGGGAAGGTAAGGGAGATTTGGGGAGAAGCAGTCAATGTTAAAGGTGGAAACTTTGAAGACATCAAGACTTGTATGGAGAAAAACTTTAAAGAGATTGAACCTTATTTTTTGGAAAAAGTTAAGGATAATGCCTATTGGATTGATATAAATAAGCAGTTTGAAAGCCTATGTGAGCAATATAAAATACCTTTAGTAGGTTTTTATCGACATTAAGGAGTCAATTGGAAGATATAGTTGATTGACAAAAAAATAACAATACGATATAGTTAAACTATCATTAAAGCCTCTTAGTGACAAACAAGTTAGTCGGGAGATGAGAAAATGTGGATTATAGACTTTTTCAAGGCAAATTGCAAGAATTGCTATGCTTGTGTGAGAAGTTGCCCTGTAGATGCTATAAAAGTTCAATCAGAACAAGCTAAAATTGTAGAGGAACGCTGCATTGGCTGTGGTAAATGCTTAAAAGTATGTCCCAAAAACGCCAAGCATGTTCAATCTGAACTCGAAAAAGTAAAACTATATCTTAAACAAGAAGAGCAGGTAGTGGTATCTCTAGCCCCAAGCTTTGCGGCCTTATGGGAAATGGAAAAGATTGAAAAGTTACCTGCAGTCTTAAAGAAGCTAGGTGTGATGGCCGTAGAAGAAACAGTGATTGGCGCCCAGCCCGTAACGAGCGTATATGAAATGTATACGAAAATGCCAGGAGACCAATGCTATATTACTAGTTGTTGTCCTACGGTCAATGCACTCATTCAAAAGCATTATCCTGAAATCATTCCCTTTTTAATCCCAGTTGTATCACCTGTTGCTTGCCATGCAAAAATGATTAAGCAAAAATATGGAGAAGATGTGAAAGTTGTATTTATAGGTCCCTGTTTATCTAAAAAGATTGAAGGAAGGCAGGAGGAGGCACTAGATGCCGTTTTAACCTTTGAAGAGCTCGTAGAGTGGCTCAATGAAGAAGCTGTCGAATGGGATGCTCTTCCAGCCATGAGCTTTGATGCCACTGAAGAAAAACAAAGGAGATATCCTATTGTAGGTGGAGCAACCTATACCATTAATCATGAAAAGATGCCTAGAAAGATTATTCACATCGATGGGATTGAAGAGTGCAAGGATATGTTACCTCACATCCTAGAGGGGGCATTTAAGAATACGCTTATTGAAATGCATGGATGTAGACATAGCTGCATTCAAGGAGCAGGTATGCCGCAGGACCACATTAATATTTATGAAAGAAGAGAACGCATTAAGCAATACGCTAATGAGCAGGTTGCTGCCAAACCCTCTACCTCAAATGATGTTAATGCCAGCGCTTATGCGGATATAGTAGTTAATTTACATAAGGACTTTCCTAATCTAAAAGTAGCATTACGTACGCCTTCAGAAGAAGAAATGCAAAAAATCTTAAGTAGCATTGGCAAGGAAACTAAATTAGATGAGCTGAATTGTGGTTGCTGTGGCTATAATACGTGTCGGGATAAGGCTGTGGCTGTGTATAATGGCATGGCAGAGCCCAATATGTGCTTACCTTTTATGAGACAAAAGGCAGAGACATTAACCAATGTTATTTTTGAAACAACCCCTAATTTGATTATTATGGTGAATACTGACTTAGAAATCATAGAAGTGAACCCAGCAGCCAAAAGCTTCTTTGGCTTAACCCAGGAAAGTAGAAGTAATATACCTATTCAAACGCTTATGGAGGAAGTCTATTTTAAAGAAGTGATGTATAAGCGTAGTAGTGTCTTAAATCAAAAAGTGTATCTTAAAGACAGTGATTCTACTGTTGTGCAAAGCATTATTTGGAGCGAATATCATAATATTATGTTATGGATTGCCAATGATGTGACTTATGATGAGAGAAATAGCAAAAAGCTTCAGAAAATGAAAATTGAAGCCATTGATATGGCGCAACAAGTCATTAATAAGCAGATGACAGTTGCTCAAGAGATTGCTAGTTTACTTGGTGAAACAACAGCGGAAACGAAGGTAACACTAACAAAACTCAAACAATTGATTCAAGAGGAAGAGGCAGTTAAAAAATGAATTTTTTCATGGACTTTGCAGTTGGGAACTTAAATAAATATGGTGAAGAGTTATGTGGAGATAAGGTAGAATTTATTAATGATCACAGTGGATTTATTGCTGTTCTTTCTGATGGATTGGGTAGTGGGGTTAAAGCTAACATTTTAGCGACATTAACCTCTAAAATTGCTATTACCATGTTAAAGGAAGGACTTCCCATCGAAGAGGTGGTAGATACCATTATTCATACACTACCGATTTGTTCAGTAAGAAAGCTTGCCTATTCTACTTTTACAATTATCAAGGTGGATTTAACGGGCATGGCATATATAGTGGAATTTGACAACCCAAGTATTTTCTTTATGAGAAATAATAAAATAAAAGAAATCCCAAAAACCACAAGAGAAATAAACGGACGAATGATTTATGAAAGTAATCTGAGCTTGGAAGAGAAGGATACCTTGGTATTTGTGAGTGATGGGGTGATTCATGCAGGGGCGGGAATGGTGCTTAATTTAGGCTGGAGCTGGAAAGAGGTTGCTCATTACTTGGAAAGCTTAGGCGTGAGCAATTTGCCAGCGAAAAAGGTAACAAGTGCACTATTAGGTGTTTGTGAAGACCTTTATATAGAAAGACCTGGTGACGATACTACTGTTGCGACCATTAAGGTAACAAAACCAAAGACCGCTACCTTGTTTTCAGGACCACCTAGAGATAGGGAGCAAGATGAGGCGTTAGTAGGTGAATTGTTAAGGGATAAAGGGAAGAAAATTGTTTGTGGAGGAACAGCTGCAAACATTGTTGCTAGGGTACTTCATACTGAAGTGACCACAAGCTTTGATATGATTGACCCACATATCCCACCCATTGGTCAGATTAAGGGGATTGATCTTGTTACAGAAGGGGTATTAACCATTCAAGGAGCAGTTGAAAAGCTTGAAAGGCTAAAAAGTAGTAAGGACTTGGAGTTTCTTTATGGGGGTGATGGTGCTTCTATGTTAGCAAGATTACTATTTGAGGAATGTACACATATTAAGCTGCTTATAGGAC
>JAEXBC010000333.1 GCA_023457875.1 Bacillota bacterium
TTTGGACTTTACACAGGAATACCAGACGAAGCAAAGACAATGATAAGGAATGCTGGATATGATCCAGAAAAATATATACCTGCACCAAAGTGGAGGGGATTAACCCCATATAAATGGGAAGATGAAATACAGTATAATGTTACTGACAGAATTAATAGGCAAGTATCCTCTCACTTAAGCGATCAGGAACGAATGCAAGCTATAGATTTAATAATTCTAGAAGAAGCCAAAAAGCTGCAAGGAAATTATAATGCTGTATATGTAAGTACAGATAACTGTTTATATGGTATACGAACATGGGTTACAAGTAAATTTGGTGGAGAAAAAAATGTACATAACATATTAGAACCTTTGTACACCGCATACCCAGATATGAGAACGCATTATATAGACAATGAATTATTTGTAGCTTTTATGAGAGGATTTAATGCAGGTTCAGAAGTAGCATTATGGGAGTCGATAACAAGTCCGGTCAATAATAAGTTATCGAGAACCACAAATAATGGAGTTGAGAGAGCGGGTAAGACTGGTACTGTATGGGATAGCATCAAAGGAACACAGCCTGTAATTGAAGGTACAAATATTCCTAAGTCGTTTGTTTTAGAAGGAACAAATGTAGGAGGAAAGAAATTATGGGTACATCCAAATGCAACAAAGCATATAGCTGAATATTCAGTAACAAAGCAATTCTCACACTTGCAAAATATGAATGAGCAAGCAATGTTAACAAGTTTTGATAGTGCTGTTAGGGAGGCAATCCCACAACTCACACAACAAGGTAGAAATTTTGTGATTGTTGGTGGATGGGAAATTGGTATTGATACAAGTACTGGCGTTATATATCATGCATTAAAGAAATAACCTGTAGGAAGGAATTAAATAATATGCCATTAAGATTACATGAGAGTATTAATGGGAAATGTACAGTAGAAAGAAAATTTGAAGAGATGGGAGATAAATTTGTTTTAGTTGATATAAATATAGAGGTAGAAGGTATAGACACCAAATATCAAAATTTAAGTCCTTTACATTGGAGAATAGGGGATGGGAAAAATCCTCCACTAGATATTTCAGTAAATAATCATAATAAGATTATTAGAGGAATTAATTTTTTTATAGCAGATGAAAAGATTTTACAAAAAGATATTCATATAGAGTCATCAATAGAAAAAGGTGTACCAGTATTTGACAATGAGTTGTGGAAAAATGAAGAATATTATGTTGATGATATAGGGAGTGTTAGATATTTCCAGTTTAAAAACAGCATATGTTGTATTTTAAGCGAAGGTAAATGGAACTTAAGTCTTGAACTTGAAGATAATTTGACACTTATTTTTGGTATAGATAATGAGGTGGTTGCAATAATAGTTGAGTGTTTAACAGCAGAAGAGATACTTATACTAGAGAAAGCTCATCTAATTTAACTTTTATGTAATAGTTAGATATTATTTACCCAGCATATCAATTAAGTTTGAACTGCTATCCGTCAAGTGGACAACTAAAAAAGTACAAATCTTTTCTGCCAGAAGGTGTTATCTTCTGGCAGTTTTTATGGTAAGTGCTTTAAAAGATGACGTCTATAAAAAAAGACACTATCTTGATAAAATCAGATAGCATCTATTTGAGGCACTTTTTTGTTATATGAGTTATCCAAGGACAACCACAGATAGAGAAGGTAAGGTTACCACGTATGTTTATAATGCTATAGGCGAGCTCCTTTTCACCACTGACCCAGCAGGGAATAAAGTAAGTTATACATACGATATGAACGGCTTATTGCTAACCCAAAGTGATAGCAAAGGCACCATTAGCTACGAATACGATAAATGGGGCAATAAGGTTAAGGAGATTGACCCAAGGGGTAATGTGACACAGTACGTCTACACCATCAAAGGTCAACCTAAATATATCACCTATGCGGATGGTACCACAGAACAAATCACCTATAATGCCGCCAATCAACCACTAACGATGTCAGACAGAAATAACGGTGTAACCTCCTATGACTATGATGCCGCAGGCAATACCAAGCAGGTTACAACGCCTCAAACAGGTACGACGATTTATACTTATGATGATGCTAATCGCCAAAAAACACAGACAGACGCTAATAATCATACCTATACCTATGAATATGATGCCCTAGGACAGTTAGTAAAGACCATAGATCCTAATCGCTATGTAACCACCCAAAGCTATGATGCACTTGGTAATGTATTGTCATCAACCAATGGGGCACTAGAAACCACCACCCATCAATATGATAAATGGGGCAGACAGCTTAGCATAACAGATCCAAAAGGCAATACAACCCGTTATAGCTATGATGTCTTAGATAACTTAGAAACCGTAACAGATGCTTTAGGGGGAATCACAAGCTACACTTATGACGATGAAAATAGAGTGTTAACGGTTACAAATCCTTTAGGTGATATGAAAGAAATGAAATACAATGCCTTAGGCAAGATAGAACTGACCACAGATGAAGAAGGCAGAACCACGAGAACCCTTTACGATGAGCGCGGCAATATCAAGTCAGTTTACGATGGCTTTAACGTTCTGACGCAGCAAAACGTATATGATGCTGCTTC
>JAEXBC010000334.1 GCA_023457875.1 Bacillota bacterium
ACAACTTCAAGATATTTTAAAAAATAGAAATGTTGCATGAGGATAAGTTACGCCCTCTAGAATTGGAATATTATTCCTCATCTTCACTGGCAATTAAATGGGTTCATTTATGCACGTTTATAGTTTATAGTCATTCCTATATCCCTCCTCCGCATTATCAGTATTTTAATTTATATCGTCATTGACTTTATTTTCGGTTAATTGTTTTTGGTGGAATAGAAAATGCTCGTCTAGGATGATTTTTAAAAAAATAAGATATGTTCCTATGAATAATTATTCTTAAAGTACTGTTGCTAGAGCAAATTCATTCTTAATGATAACAAAAACAAGTGTAGCTGCTTATCAGATTACTGACCAAGCAACTACACTTTTATAGTATCAAGAAACCTTTAGCCCTTGAATGTACATTTTAGATTTTATAAGATTCCTAATTTGCCGTTGGATAAATATAGGTAATAGCTGCTATGTAGTCATCTTTCATCATCATTGCCATATACTGTGGTAAATCATCCTTTACTCCATTGTCGATATCAATAAACATCATATAGTCATATTGACTGTCCCATGTATATCCTTCTTCATCATTGGGATACGCCAAACTATTCCAATAGGGATTATCGCTAGTTTCATACTTTTTCAAATTAGGATATTGTGCTAACACCACATCAGCTTTCATTCCTACTTGCAAATCACACATTAATGGATAAGTATCATCTACTATAGAAAAGCCACAATATACTTTATCATCACTTCCCTCAGATTGTATATAATAATACTCTACACCACTAACTGTTACAATATGCCAAGTACCAAAGTCAGCGCCTGGAAATTTTCCCTGCATCTTGATTAATGTTCCCGCAGAAACAGCATCTTCATAGCTCATTATTTCAATAGAACTTATTGGCATGGCATCTTTTTCTAATAGCTTCTCCATTTCTTGAGTAGATTCAACTATATTAGCAGTTGGTGTCAATTCCGTATGTAAGTCCTCCTGTGGCATTACTGCTTTTGTATCAGCTTGCTTATTCACATCTTCTTGGCTAAATTTATCCGTGTTGATTGTCTGCTCATAATCAATAGACTGTCCCTTGGAATCAGCAAGTAAATTGCTTAATAGCCTAGGATTTAATATTACGACGGCTCCTACTATGTCAACAACAAGAATAACAAAACAAATCCCAATCATTATTTTCTTTTTCATGATGTTCTCTCCCATTTTAAATACAGGATTTATATTCCCATATCTCATATGCAATATATATAACAATAATGATATCCTATTTTTTCTTCCCAATCAACATACTATGTATTTTGAGCCTCCTAGCTTAGTATAAATTTAGCATTAAACCGTAGTCAAAGCTACTTTATTGGTACAACAATTTGTGTAAGTAGTTCACGACCATTAAGTGTTGCATACTCCATGATATCACTACAGACACATTTGTAGTTTCTGGAAAATCATTAAATATTACTTACTCCAAGACTTCCATAAAGTTATGTTCATTACAGATTTGAATGCCCTGGGCACTTAAGCGCTCAGCCGTAATGCCATTACCATTAGTCAGCTTTCTACTAAAAGTGCCATCATAGACCTTACCATAACCACAAGAAGGACTATTGCTTTTTAATATAGCTAACTCCACATCTAATAATTTAGCTATTTTTGAAGCTTCTTCGGCTCCTTTTACAAAAGCTTCTGTTTTGTCTGCGCCTCTTTCATTAACACATTTTCCCTTGATTATTTCTATAGGCAAGCGTGGCGTTGACAATCCTCCTAATATCTCAGGACAGATCGGAATCAAATGATGTTTTTTCTTTAAAGCTACTATTTCTTCACGACAACAACCTCCGCCATCATAACGACAATTGATACCTAACAGACATGCACTTATAAGTATGTTCATTTTTTACCCCTTTATCTTTGTCCTTATTATCTTCTTATCATCTAGTATAACATTTCTCTTCTTGCTTTACTTCGAAAACAAATTAAATACCAAACTATACTCAATCAGTCTACTAAAAATCATAGGATAGGAATCCAAACTTCAATTTGATTCTGTCCCTTTTCATTTGTTTTTTCGCCATATCGGACAAAATCAAGACGTACATCCTCATTCAACTGACAAGTGGAGTAGGGAAACCATTCTTTATAGATATAATCCATAACAGGTTGCACGGAATCTTTTGATTTTCCCTGATAGGTGAATGCAACATACTTACCAGCAGGTAAGGAAATTACACTCATTTTCGCGGATAATTCTTCTGGCTTTGTTACTTCCACAGCTGCATAATAATCAAATGTATAATGCCCTTCTTCAAACTTACAATCCTTAGAATAATCGTTAATACCTATAAGAAAGTCTGGATTAACCCTATTATTTATTCTATTTTTTTCTCTATGCAATTTTTGCCACAATCTAGGAATCACAAAAAAACCTCTTTTTGTATTGCCCTTAAAACCAACAAAACACATTTCTTCTCTTTCAATCAACTGAATATCCATGATTCGGTCTCCTTTTAATTTTGTAAGGTTTCCACTCATGTCAAATTTTAACTGTATTGGCCGAAACTCATGTTTTTTACGAAAGGCTTTGGGGGTCATTTTATATAGGCCTTTAAAAGCATAGGTGTAAGACTGTTGGGATTCATACCCTGCATCTAGGGCAATTTCAAGAATAGGTAAATCTGAAAAAAGTAACTTTTTGGCTGATTCCGTTAGCTTTCGGCGTATGACATATTGATGTACAGAAAATCCAACTAGGCTTGTAAACATTCTGTGCAAATGATATTTTGAATAGCCTGCTACATCTGCCAGGCTTTCTAATGTAATATCTTCGTTGATATGCTCCTCAATATAATTGATTAGAAATTCTATGGTCTGCATATTATTATCCATGATGATCACCTCCACATTCATCCTATCATTCAGTGTAGAAGATGTTTTCATAATCTTTGCTATTTTATAAATCTATATCATATATTTTTATTAAGAAATGTAATTGTTTCACTTTTTCTTTGTTTCTTTTATCGCATCTACGTACTGCCTTGCCTCTTTTGTCAATGGAATAACATCTGACTGGTCTAAAAGATCTAATTTAAACTTTCTGTTTAGAGTCATTAACAGCTTCATGCCCAAACTAACGCGCTGAATAAAAGAATATAGTCCAATTGCTCCTGCCGAAATTTGATGTTTTTCATCTTTATAAATTTTTCTTAGTGATTTTGCTTCTAAAAAGACGGAATCCACTGTATTCTCAAAGCC
>JAEXBC010000335.1 GCA_023457875.1 Bacillota bacterium
TCTTCTCTTACATGGTATTTTGCAGGGCAAAGTGGCGTTTTTGCACTCACTATTTTTATTTCAGTTCTTGTTATTGCGTGTCCTTGCGCACTGGGTCTTGCTACACCTACTGCCATTATGGTAGGGACAGGTAAAGGTGCAGAATATGGTGTGCTTATAAAAGGTGGGGAAGCTCTTGAAAGTACCCATAAAATTAAAACCATTGTATTTGATAAAACAGGTACCATTACTGAAGGAAGACCTGAAGTTACAGATCTTATTACCATGCATATCATTGATGAGCGTAGACTTCTACAAATAGCCGCATCAGCTGAGAAAGGCTCTGAGCATCCTTTAGGAGAAGCTATTGTGCGAGGTGCCAAAAAACAAAATCTTCAAATGCTTCAAGTAGATGCTTTTTCTGCTATTCCTGGTCAGGGTATAGAGGTAGAAATTGAAAATCAGCACATTTACCTTGGCAATCGTAAGCTCATGCTAGAGAAAAAGATAGACCTTAGCGGGCTAGAAAGTAAATCAGACAGCCTTGCTCAGCAAGGGAAAACCCCAATGTACATTGCCATAGAGAATGAATTAGCAGGAATTATTGCTGTGGCTGATATTGTGAAGGAAAATAGTAAAAATGCGATTTTGAAATTACATGAGATGGGCATAGAAGTTGCCATGATCACAGGTGATAACAGAAAAACGGCAGAGGCGATTGCAAAGCAGGTCGGTATAGATAGAGTGCTTGCGGAAGTATTACCCCATGAGAAGGCAAATGAAGTCAAAAAGCTTCAGGCAGAGGGCAAAAAGGTAGCTATGGTAGGAGACGGAATCAATGATGCACCAGCTTTAGCACAAGCAGATATAGGCATTGCTATTGGTTCTGGTACGGATGTAGCTATGGAATCAGCAGATATTGTATTGATGAGAAGTGACTTAATGGATGTGCCAACTGCTATACAGTTAAGTAAGAGTACCATTCGCAACATCAAACAAAATCTATTCTGGGCTTTTGGCTATAATATTTTAGGTATTCCTATAGCAGCAGGCATACTTTATGCTTTTGGAGGACCAAAGCTTAATCCTATGTTTGCAGCAGCAGCCATGTCACTAAGCTCAGTATCCGTATTAACTAATGCGTTAAGATTAAAACGTTTTAAACCTTATCAATAAGAAGTTAATCAATGAAAAAGCGGAGGAATTTTATAATGAAGTTAAAGAAATTGGTAACAGGGAGTTTGTTAGTAGCTGCCTCCATTCTATTCGTAGCTTGTGATCAATTAGATGTCGTAGCAAAGATAGCTGTAACCTCCTTTGAAGCTTTACTAAACAAAATGCAAAATCAAATTGCTTTTGATGAAGCGGAAGGTCGTTGGGTTTTAATCGCACCTACTGGAGAAAAGTTTGAGTGGAGCAAGGATTTTAGCACAAGTCAGTCGGATATAAAGTTTGAGTTTGAGGCAACTCCTTTTATACAAGCGGGATTAGATGTAGAAAAACTAGAAGCTAGCCAATATGTATATGATGAAGAAGCTGGTAAAATAAGAATGCCCTTTGAACTGAGCGAGGATCAGTTTAGCTATTCTAAAGAGGCTACACCCCTAGATACCTTTAGGCAAATTGTTAAGACGAACAGAAAGTCTATTGGGTATCATGAAGACTTAGGGCATTTTGGCATTTCGCTGGGAGAAGGTAATACCTTTGAATGGGCGAAAGATATGAGCCAAAATGATAAGGATATTGTATTTGTTCTAAATCCACAACCCTTTATTGATGCCGGAGTAGACCCTTCAAAGATTGAAGGCTGGGTCTTTGGTAAAGTCAAAATAATGGATGATAAAGGGAAAGAAATAGAAGTAGATAAATTGCTTAAGCCTTTTGAATTAAACTAGTATATGCCAAAAGTCATAAAAGTATCCTTTAAATCAATAGAATAAAATCTGTAGCATTTAAGGGATATTTTTTATCCATGAAAAATCCATATACATTAGGTATGCTTAACTATATCATTAGATTAAAGGAGAAGGTATAATGAATAAAAATAATAATCAAAAAAGAAATATATTGATAGCAGGAGTTGTTGTTGTAGCCATAGCAGCACTCACCTTTATTAGCAAAAATGGAGATACACCCTCTTTGGCAAATGATGCAGAGACTGCTAGCGTGACATCAGGAGGAGATTTAGTGATCAATAAAGCTGATATTTCTGAGGAGGCCAAATTTTATGGGTATGATTCTAATGGAACTTACATGGAGCTATTAGCTGTGCGTGCCTCAGATGGCACAGTAAGAACTGCCCTGAACACATGTCAGGTCTGTAACAATTCAGGCAGAGGCTATTACGTACAAGAAGGGGATGCTTTCGTATGTCAAAACTGTGGCAATCGCTTTGCAACAGATGAGATTGAATTAACAAAAAACGGTTGCAATCCTGTTCCTTTAGAACCAAGCTTCAAGAGTGAGGATGATGAGAAAATCGTCATTAGCAGTGCTGCATTTGAAGCCTATGAATCCTTATTTGAGGTATGGAAAAAATAATAAAAACAGTGAAAAAATAATAAAAATAGGGAAAACAATAAAAGACTGAAAGAAGGGTTTTATGATTAAAAAAGCATCTCATTTAATACTTCCTATTAAGGGAATGTCATGTACAGGGTGTGAGCGTATTATTGAGGAGTCACTTAATGCGCTGGCGGGAATAAGCCACGTTAAAGCAGATTATATGAAGGGAAGAGTAGAAGTTAGTTTTGAAGAAGGAGCATTATCAGCAAAGCAAATAACGGAGGCTATTGAAGGCCTGGGCTATGAGGTGATAGGTCAAAGTAGTCAAGAGGATAAGATAGGCTCTGGTAAAAATAACTTAAAAGAAAGCATCACGCAGCTACTGGGGATTATCATTATTGTTATGGCCTTGTATATGCTCATTACTCGTATGAATTATTTGAGCTTTCTTCCTAAGATTAATGAATCTATGGGGTATGGGGTACTTTTTATAGTGGGCTTTCTCACGTCCTTTCATTGCATCGCCATGTGCGGGGGTATTAATATTGCGCAATGTGCCAGCTACAAAATAGATGGAGAGGAGTCGAAGCTCAAGCCAAGCTTTCTCTATAACCTAGGAAGGGTGATAGCCTATACTATTATTGGTGGTATAGTAGGGGGAGTAGGGGCTGTATTTAGCTTTTCAAATACAGCTAAAAGTATGATTACCTTATTTGCAGGAATTTTTATGATCATTATGGGCCTTAATATGCTCAATATTTTTCCTCAGCTTAGGCACCTTACGATCCGGATGCCAAAGTTTGTAGGTAACAAAATAAGAAGTGGAAAAAAAGGAAGAGGACCATTATATGTGGGTCTTTTAAATGGGCTAATGCCATGTGGCCCTTTGCAGTCTATGCAGCTTTACGCTCTTGGAACAGGAAGCGTACTTGTGGGCGCATTATCTATGTTTTATTTTAGTTTGGGGACAGTTCCCCTTATGTTTGGCCTTGGGGCATTAAGTTCTCTTATCACGAATAAGTTATCTCACCGTATTATGAAGGCTAGTGCCATATTGGTCATGACGCTTGGACTTGTTATGTTAAATAGAGGGTTTAGTTTATCTGGCATCGTCCTTCCAGTATTAAGTCTAAGTCAAACTGGTCAAAGTGCTGATAGTAATAAGGCTATCATCCAGGGCGACAAGCAGGTGATTAAAACGAAGCTGGATTCTGGTTATTATGTACCGATTACAGTGCAAAAAGGTATTCCTGTAAAGTGGATTATTGAAGCGGATGAATCAGACTTAAATGGTTGCAACAATCCCATTGTTATTCCCCAGTATAACATTCAAAAAGAGTTAGTAGTTGGTGAAAATGTGATTGAGTTTACCCCACTGGAAGAAGGAACTCTTCGTTATACTTGTTGGATGGGGATGATTAGTAGCACAATTCATGTAGTTGAGAAATAAAACGGGAAGTTAAGTTAAATGTATATGAGGTAAATACTATGGAACAGGAACTTAAAAATATACTCATTGTTGAAGATGAAGAAAAAATAGTGGAATTTATAGAATCCTATCTCATCAACAGTGGGTATAAGGTGTACAAGGCTTACAATGGAAGTGATGCCCTTAAGCTATTTCAAAGTCAGTATATAGACCTTGTTTTGTTAGACTTAATGTTGCCAGGTATAAGTGGAGAAGAGGTCTGTAAGGAACTTAGAAAAATATCTAATGTGCCTATTATTATGCTAACAGCTAAGGTGGAGGAAGAAAGCATTCTGAAAGGTCTTGATATGGGAGCTGATGATTATATTACAAAACCCTTCAGCCCAAGGCAGATGGTGGCAAGGGTTAAGGCTCTCCTTAGAAGAACAGCAATGGAATCGGCAGCGTCTTTGGTGCTTTCTTTTAATGAAGGGGATTTATTAATTAATCAGTCAGATTATACCGTTCAAAAGGCTAATGAAGAATTGTATCTGACACCTAGAGAATACAAGATATTGATTACATTAGCCAAAAGACCCACTAAGGTATTTACAAGAGAAGAGCTGATAGACATTGCCTTTGACGGAGACTATTATGGGTACGATAGGACAATAGATTCTCACATTAAGAATCTGCGTGCCAAGATTGAGACAAACCCTAAAGAATGTCAGTATATTTTAACAATCCGTGGCATTGGGTATAAGTTTGGAGGACAATCATGCGCTATTCATTAAGAAGTAAATTGACTTTTTCTTATATACTGATTGTGGTCATCATTGTGGGACTCATTAGCTTAATAGCCAATACCTATATCAAGAGTCAATTTCAAGATTACGTTATCAATCGGCAGGAAAAGCAAACCCTTGAGGTGATTAGTCTTATCCAAATGCAATACAAAGAGGATAAAAGCTGGGATATTAGCTATCTGGAAAGGGTAGGAATGAGTGCCCTTGAAAATGGCATGATCATAAAGGTTATGGACACCAACAACAATGAGATATGGTCTGCTTCAAAACATAACAATGGTTTATGTGAAGCCATGATGACATCTATGGCAAATAATATGCACAGCTATTCAAGTAATTGGCAAGGACATTACCAAGAAAATATATATCCCATTACCATCGAGAACACACAAATTGGGACCTTAACAACAGGTTATGTGGGGCCTTATTATTTTACAGATGAAGAGCTGGTTTTTATCAAAGCCCTTAATATGTTGTTTATTATTATTGGGATAGGCTCCTTGATTTTAGTATTCATACTGGGGACCATGATGTCCTTAAGAATAACCAGACCATTAAATCAAGTCGCTAAGAAAGCTGTGTTATTGGGAGAGGGAAACTATAAGGATAAGTTAACAGATGTCTCTAATACCAAAGAAATAAATGTACTTATAAAGACGATTAATGACTTGTCGGAGGCCTTAGAAAATAAGGAAAAGCTAAGAAAGCAACTGATGCAGGATGTTGCCCATGAGCTTAGGACACCCTTAACTTCTGTACAAGGCCACATGGAGGCCATGATAGATGGTATTTGGGAGATGAGCACCCAGAGGCTTTCAAGTTGCTATGATGAAATTATTAGAATCAAAAGGCTGATTGGAAGTATTGAGGATTTGTCAGTGCTGGAAAACGAAAATATACTCCTGCATAAAGAGACCTTTGACTTATCTAAGCTGATGATGAGAATTTTAGATATCCATGAAAGTGAATTCTTTGCTAAAGATATTCAAGTAGATTATATACCACAAGAAGTAATCGTTTATGCAGACCAAGATAAATTAAGCCAAGTCATGAATAACCTTATTTCTAATGCAGTAAAGTATACCGATGAAAGCGGGATTATTTCAATAGAAGTAAGTGACCATCATGAAGTGCTGGAGATCAAGATTACGGATACGGGAATTGGTATAAGTGAAGAAGACCTACCTCATATATTTGAGCGTTTTTACCGCGTAGATAAATCTAGAAATCATAAGACTGGTGGTATAGGAATAGGTCTTACCATAACCCAGTCAATCATTAAAGCCCACGGAGGGGCAATAACTGCCCATAGCAAAGTAAGTCAAGGCACAACCTTTATTATTAGGCTACCTAAAAAGTAAAATAGTGTATTGACAAGAACTAATCCATAGCCTATAGTATTAACTAATTCAATTCTTATCAAGAGTGGTGGAGGGACTGGCCCGATGAAACCCAGCAACCTAGATGATGAGCTTTCATCATCTAAGGTGCTAAATCCTACGAGTATTTATACTTGGAAGATAAGAAAGTATGAGCAAATCAAGATTCTTAGCCTACTTTCTTATCAGTACAAGAAAGTAGGCTTTTTGTATGATTGAAATAGGAAAGAAAAAAAAGAAAATAAAAAATAATAAAAGTATTGACAGAATAAAATAATGAATATATACTACTAAACATATACAACAACTAGGAAATAAATTGAATAATAAATCGTTCTTATCAAGAGCGGCGGAGGGATTGGCCCTATGAAGCCCGGCAACCTGAATCCTATGATTCAAGGTGCTAAATCCAACAAACCAAACAGGTTTGGAAGATAAGAGAGTATGTGATTAAAAACTGCTTTCTTACTCCAAGAAAGCAGTTTTTTATATTTACAAACAATTATAATTAGCAAGCAACTATAAAAAATAGAGTTTGCCTGCAGTACAAGGAGGAAGTAACATGGCAGAATTAAGTCACAGATTAGACGGGTTTGAGGAATCAACAATTAGAAAGATGACACGTATTGCCAATCAGTATGGAGCAATTAACCTTTCACAAGGGTTTCCAGATTTTGATCCACCAAGAGAGATTCTGGAGGAACTACAAAGGGCAGCAGTTGAAGGCCCCCATCAATATGCAGTAACCTGGGGAGCACAAGACTTTAGAGAAGCATTAGCTAAGAAACAACAACGCTTTATGGGGCTTAAGCTGAATCCAGATGAAAATATTGTAGTAACTTGTGGTAGTACAGAAGCAATGATGGCAGCCATGATGACGGTCTGTGAAGTTGGCGATCAGGTGGCTATTTTCTCTCCTTTCTATGAAAATTATGTGGCAGACACAGTACTTTGCGGGGCAAAGCCTATTTATATTCCACTTAAGCCACCAACCTTTGAGTTTGACCTTAAGGAACTGGAAGAGGCCTTTAAGCAAGGGGCAAAAGCACTTATTCTTTGCAATCCTTCTAATCCAGTAGGCAAGGTTTTTACAAAAGAAGAACTTTTAGCTATAGCAGCTATCGTTACTAAGTATGATGCTTATGTGATTACAGATGAGGTATATGAACACATTGTCTATGAACCTCACAAACACATTTATTTCGCTAGTTTGCCAGGAATGTTTGAAAGAACCATCTCGTGTAGTTCATTATCTAAAACCTATTCCATTACAGGTTGGAGACTTGGCTACGTTATAGCTCCTAAGGAGATTATCAATCAGTGTAAGAAAGTACATGATTTTTTAACGGTAGGAGCAGCAGCACCCCTGCAGCGGGCAGCAGTGGTAGGACTTAACTTTGGAGATGATTATTATAGAGAGCTTACTCAAATCTACACAGAAAAGAGAGGGTTGTTCTTAGATGGACTGGATAGCATAGGCCTTAGATATTTTAAGCCAGAGGGTGCCTATTATGTCATGGTCAATATTGAGGAATTTGGCATAGGCTCAGACGTTGCTTTTGCAGAAAGGCTCATAAAAGAAGTTGGGGTAGCATCAGTACCTGGCTCAAGCTTCTTCAAAGAAGAAGAGAATAGATATATAAGATTCCATTTTGCAAAGAAAAAGGAAACCTTAGAAAAAGCATTAGAAAAATTGAGTGACATTAGAAAACATTTTTAGGAGGTGATAGGATGATTCAATTAGAACATGTAAGCGTTGTCTTTAAACAAAAGAATGAAGAGTTAACAGCAGTTAATGATGTGTCCCTAGAGGTCAATCAAGGTGAAATCTTTGGAATTGTTGGAGGAAGTGGAGCTGGTAAAAGCACCTTAGTAAGAGTATTAAACGGACTTCAAAAACCTACCTCAGGAAAGGTTATAGTGGATGGCCAGGAGGTTACGACCCTATCACCCAAAGGAATACGTGAACTTCGCAAAAAGGTGGGGATGATTTTCCAGCATTTCAACTTGATTTCTAGAAAAACAGTAGGTAAGAACATTGAGTTTGCTCTTAAGATTCAGAAATTCCCCAAGGAAAATCGTAAAGCCAGAACCAAAGAACTACTTGAGCTAGTGGGTTTGGGAGATAAGGAAAATGTTTATCCAGCTAGCCTTAGTGGTGGGCAGAAGCAAAGGGTAGGTATTGCTAGAGCCTTAGCAGCTAACCCCAAGATTCTACTTTGCGATGAAGCGACTTCTGCACTGGATGTGCAAACAACTGAGGAAATTGTGGATATCTTACGTGAAATCAATGCAAAGTTGGGGATTACTATTGTGTTTATTACCCATCAATTAGAGGTTGCCAAAAGTTTGTTTACAAAAGTTGCTGTTATGAGTAATGGAAATATAGTTGAAACCAATGATTCCTATCAGATTTTTGCTAACCCTAAGCATGAACTTACCAAGAGACTTGTTACAAATCAAATTGAAATTCCTAAGGAAATCGTTAGAAGTACTAAAGGAGAGATCCTTAAGTTAACCTATAAGGGAGACAAAAGTATTGAACCCATCATTGCTTACACAAACAAAAGGTATGACGTAGTGGTTAATATACTACACGGTAGGATTGAGTATATTCAACAAAAACCTATGGGGATATTGGTAGTAAGTATTGAAGGAGAAGCAAAGGCCATTACGGAGGCATTAAATTACATAGGAGAAAACATTGAGGAAATTGAGTATGTCAACAAAAAAAGTAATGAATCCCTTCAACTAGAAGAGAAGGAGAGTGAGAGCGCATGAAGTTAGAGGAATTAATTGAAGCATTATGGGTAGCGAGTAAGGAAACCTTTTATATGGTGGGCATTTCAATGCTTATAGCGGTTGTACTTGGGACAGTAATCGGGCTATTACTTTATGTCACTTCTTCACCATTACTAAATCACAACAAAATAGTCAATACCCTTTCAGGTTTCATCGTCAATATTATTCGTTCCGTACCATTTATTATTTTGCTGGTTTTATTATATCCTTTCACAGAAATCATTGCAGGCACCACCATTGGTGCTAAGGCAGTAACGGTACCCCTTACTGTAGCAGCAGTTCCTTTCTTAGCAAGATTAGTAGATGGAGCCTTTGCAGAGGTAGACAAAGGGGTAATTGAAGCTTCCCTAGCCATGGGGGCTGGACTTAAGCATATCATCTTTGATGTTTTACTAGTAGAAGCCCTTCCGGGTATTGTAAGAGCCATTACGGTTACCGTCATTAGCATCATCGGTTACTCCTCAATGGCAGGAACAGTTGGTGGAGGCGGCATTGGAGACTTAGCCATCCGATATGGTTATCAACGTTATCAAACAGATGTACTCATTATTACCGTTATTATTTTAGTGGTTGTGGTACAGCTTATTCAAATGTTAGGTGAAAAGCTGGCAGTTAGACTCACTAAAAAGTAAAAATACTAGTTTACTTCATATAAAGTAGTAGTCAAAACAAAATTAAAAGGAGAGATGAGCATGAAAAGAAAATTATTTTATGGTGTATTAGGATTAAGTTTAGTATTGGGATCACTTACAGGATGTGCTTCTTCTAGTGGAAAAACCACTGAAGACAAAACAGCTAAAGAAGCAGCGGCGAAAGACAAGACAGCCACTGAAACAGCATCAACAGACAAAGATACAATTATTTTTGGAACTTGCCCAGGGCCTTATGGAGATATGGTTAAATATGCGATTAAACCTTCCCTTGAAGAAAAAGGCTACAAGGTTGAGATTGTTGAATTTAGCGACTATGTTCAACCTAACTTAGCTTTAGCTAAAGGAGAAGTTGACGTCAATGTATTTCAACATACCGTTTACTTTGAGAATTTTAAAACAGAGCATCAACTGGATCTAACAAGGCTAACCAATATTCCTACTGCAGGATTAGGTCTTTATTCCAATAAGTATAAAGCTTTAAGCGAAGTGCCAGATGGTGCAACCTTCACTGTACCTAATGATGTAACGAACCTAAGACGTGCCTTAAAAGAAGCTCAAAAAGCAGGTTTACTTACAATTGATGAAACAGTAGAAGTGGCAAAATTCAGTGAGAAAAATGTAACGGATAACCCACACAACTTTGTGATTACACCGGTAGAGGCTGCACAGCTTCCTAGAACACTTGAAAGTTCTGACCTTGCAGCTATTCCAGGTAACTATGCTTTATCAGCAGGAATTGATTTGGATTCTGCTATTTACAAAGAAGAATTATCAGAAGAAATGAAGAATATTATTGCCGTTAAAACAGTAGATAAAGACAGCCAGTTTGTAAAAGATATTCTAGAAGTTGTAGAATCAGAAGCTTTCCATAAGGTTATTGAAAGTAGTGAGCATCAATTTAGCCACTTCCAAAAGCCAGAATGGTACACCAATAAATGGGGTAAGTAAGCACGTAGTAAATAAAGAGAGGTGGATGAGTCATGATTAAGAAGCTTAAAGCATTACTTGAAGATGAAGAACGGGTTGTTTGGGACAATATGGATGAAAAGTATTACACGGATCATCTTGGACATATCAAGGTCAAACCAGCAGCTGTTGTAGTGGCTCATTCCACTGAGGAAGTTAGCAGTATCATTCGTTTTGCAAATAAGTACCACGTTCCTGTTATTCCAAGGGGTGCAGGAACTGGTCTTACAGGGGGGACAGTTCCCACTCAGGATAGTATTGTTTTAGATTTATCAGCACTGAATAAAATAGAGCAGTTAGACAAAGAAACTTTAACCTTAACGGTTCAACCAGGGGTTTTGCTTGAAGAGGTTCAAGCTTTTGCAGAAGAAAACGGCCTCTTCTATCCTCCTGACCCGGGAGAAAAGAAGGCAACCATAGGTGGCAATATCAGTACTAATGCAGGTGGAATGAGAGCTGTCAAATATGGCGTTACCAGAGATTATGTAAGGGCATTAGAAGTGGTATTGCCAACTGGTGAAGTGATAGAGCTAGGAAGTAAGAATATTAAGGACAGCACAGGGCTTGACCTTAAAGATTTACTTATAGGCTCTGAAGGTACTTTAGGGATTATTACAAAAGCAGAATTAAAGCTGATTCCAAAGCCTAAGGCTGTCCTTAGTGCCCTGGTACCGTTTAATACCTTAGAAGAAGGCATCGATGCTGTTATAGATATCAAAGTATCGGGAGTAGACGTAGCAGCTATTGAATTTATTGAGAAGGAAGCAGTTCATTTGTCAGAGCAGTATCTTAATTTGCAGTTTCCTACCCATCAAGGAAATGCTTATCTATTATTTACCTTTGACGGCGCTTCTTCTAGCGATGTGCAAAGAAACTATGAGCAAGTTCAAAAGCTGTGCGATGCAAAGGGAGCCTTAGATTTTCTGGTATTAGAAGATGAAGAAACCTTTAATAGGACCTGGCAAATAAGAGGTGCTATTGTCAATGCTATTGAGAGTGTATCCATTCAGGAACCTATTGATATTGTTGTACCCATCAATAAG
>JAEXBC010000336.1 GCA_023457875.1 Bacillota bacterium
GTGGTATATCGGACTTATATACATCCTTTGGAATACCGTTCTGAAAGTCCTGGAGAAATTCTGGCCACGTCACTTCACCCTCTCCAATGAGCAGGTAATCACAATGCTCCTTTACTTCTTCTGGCAAAAGTGTGGCATGGGGACCCGCCCATAATGATCTTTGAGCCCTTGCGTCTAAATTTTTCACTTATTTCGTAGCAATGGGTTGCGTTGGGCGTGTTAACTGTAATTGCCACAAGATTGAAGGACTTATCATATGGAATGCGCTGACAGTACTCATCTACAAGTGTTAGGTGATAATGCTGCTCGTCAACAAATGCCGCTAGATAAGGAATCGTTATCTGCGAAAAATTGTTAAATTGCCAACGCCGAAATTTGTTGATTTCTCAATTCTCTGGCTGAATTAGCAGAAGCTTTATCATTACTAGACCCCCCTCATCATTTGATTACTCAATAATATTGATAGTTAAACATACTCGTATTTTACCCTTGTTATCATTGTCACGCAATCCGCTAGGACAAAACTTCCTTTCTTAAACAACCAACCTACTAAAGTAGGTGGAGTTAGACCTCGTCCTTGGAATTTAAAGTAGTTCACCAAAATAATTATAGCCCAGATTTTTTATTATAGTTTCACCTTGCAGCTTTAAAAAGTAAAAGCTAGAATCAAATGATAAGATAATAAGGTATATGAGGTATATTCACTATGGATTTATTTAACCATCTTATAAACAACTTAAGTTATGTAATAATCATTGCCTTCATCGTTTCTAACTTATCCGTATTTCGAAAGATTATACAAAAGGATGAGTTTAGAAGATCCGATTTAATTATTTTATCTATAACCTTTGCTATTTTTGGAATTATAGGTACCTATTCTGGTACAGATGTGCATGGTGCCATAGCCAATACGAGGATCATTGGAATAATGGCAGGAGGAATACTATGCGGTCCTTTTGTAGGTATTCTCTCTGGTATTATAGCCGGACTTCACAGATTTACCTACGACATAGGTGGTATAACCTCAGTCCCTTGTGCCATAGCAACTATCTTTGCAGGCTTACTTTCAGCCTACATCTACAAAAGAGGTATTAAATTTGAAAAGTGGTTTTACGGCTTAATAGGTGGTTTTCTTGTTGAAAGTATAGAAATGTCTCTTATACTTATCATATCAAAGCCTTATCCAAGCGCACTTTCTATTGTTAAAAGCATATACCTGCCTATGAGCTTTACAAATGCTTTGGGTATATGTATATTAATCCTTCTTATTCAAAAGATATTTAATGAGAAGGAACAAATAGCTGCAAGGCAATCTCAGCTTGCTCTTGAAATAGCAAACAAGACACTTCCTTATTTTAGAGATATAAACAATGAATCTCTCACCACAATCTGCTCTATCATAAAGGACTCAACAGGTGCAGCAGCTGTAGCAATTACTGATAGAGATACCATTTTAGTACACGTAGGGCTTGGTTCAGACCACCATATAAGTGGCAAGCCCATTCAAACGAACGCAACCAAACAGGTTATACAGGATAAGCAAATGCGCATATTGAACGATTCAGAGGAAATAAGCTGTTTCTATACACCTTGTCCTTTAAAATCTGCAATAATAGCCCCTCTCATGGAAGGCGATGAAATAATAGGAACATTAAAACTATATTATTCAAAAGAAAATGGAATAAGTTATACAAACGAAAAGCTGGCAATTGGACTATCTCAACTCATTTCCACCCAGCTTGAAATGAGTAAAATAGGAAAGCTTAAAGATATGGCTGCAAAAGCAGAAATCAAAGCGCTGCAAGCACAGATAAACCCTCATTTTCTCTTTAATGCACTCAATACAATTGTATCCTTCATTAGATCTGATCCTAACAGTGCAAGAGAATTAATGATTAATCTCTCCACCTATTTAAGATATAATATCGAAGAAGCAAATACCTTCGTAGATATAAGTAAGGAGCTTGAGCAGGTTAAAGCCTATGTAGAAATAGAAAAAGCCAGGTTTGGGGATAAGCTTAATGTAATATATGACATTGATAATACGATTCAAATTAAAATTCCATCTTTAATCATACAGCCCTTAGTAGAAAATTCTATTAAGCATGGCATATTAAAAGGATCCGGATATGGCACTGTAAAAATCACAGTTCAAAAATACAGACAAAACGCTGCCTTAATTGCTATTGAGGATGATGGAATAGGCATCCCCCAAACCATCATTGACAGTTTGCATAATGGCAGTATCAAAGGAAATAAAATAGGCTTGTCAAATGTAAATAACAGATTGCTGTATATATATGGAACAGGCCTTAATATAGAACGGCATACTGCAGGAACAAGAATTAGCTTTATTCTTAATTGCAAAGAAGGGAAAACAACTGATGAATTGTATTATAATAGATGATGAAATTCCTGCTATACAGGAATTACGATATTTTATTACTCATTTTAGTTCTATTAAGATATCTGGAGAATTTGACGACAGTATAAAGGCCCTTGAGTTTATACAAAGTCATTCTATTGACGTTATTCTTCTAGATATAAATATGCCAAAACTTGATGGAATAGCCCTAAGCAGAGTACTAAACACGCTTAAGCAAAGACCTCTTCTCGTTTTTATAAGCGCATACAAGGACTATGCTCTGGAAGCCTTTGAGGTTGCTGCCTTTGATTATATTCTAAAGCCTTACTCTGAAAGGCGAATAACGGATACACTTCATAGACTAGAAGGCTGCTCCTCAGAAAAGTGCGCCAACAACAGACTCACAATCTGGAAAAATGAAAAGCTATATGTTATTAGTACCAATGATATATACTACTGTAAAGCCCATGAACATGAGGTTTTTATATATACAAAATCTGATGAGTATAAAATAACCTCCAGCATAAGCGAGCTATATAAAAAGCTTCCTTCAGACATATTTTTTAAATCCCATCGCTCTTATATCGTAAATATAGATAAAATTTCAGAAATAATTCCTTGGTTTAATAATACCTATGTGCTTCGGTTACAGGGACTTGAGGCGGAGGTACCTGTGAGCCGTCAAAACATTTCTCAGTTCAAAAAATTAATGGGCATATAAGTGCATCTTATGTGCCCATTTTGTCATTTAGTGAACCGTTTATGTGTAAACCTATACAATTGCTTTATAATAAGCATATAAATTTATAGGAGGTAATAGAAAATGGTATCATTCATTCTATCAATTGTTGCCTTAATTGTTGGTTACTTGATCTATAGTAAAGTTGTAGAAAAGGCTTTTGGCGCTGACGACAATATCAAGACTCCAGCTATCAGGCTTGAAGATGGTGTTGACTATGTTGTAATGCCAGGTTGGAAAATCTTCTTAATTCAATTCTTAAATATAGCAGGAACAGGACCCATCTTCGGCGCAATCGCAGGCGCATTGTGGGGACCAGTAGCTTTCCTTTGGATAGTACTCGGTTCCATATTTGCTGGTGGCGTTCACGACTACTTATCAGGTATGCTTTCTGTAAGACATGATGGTGCAAGTATTCCTGAAGTTGTTGGAAAATACCTTGGACCAGGATTTAAGAACTTCATGAGAGTTTTCTCAGTAGTTGTTCTTATACTTGTAGGTGTTGTATTTATTACAACTCCAGCAAATCTTTTAGCTTCTTTAACACCTGCTTCTCTTGATGCAAATTTCTGGGTTTGGGTAATTTTTGGTTACTATATATTAGCAACTTTACTTCCTATAGATAAACTTATAGGTAAGATTTATCCAATATTCGGTGTATGTCTTTTGCTTATGGCAATAGGTGTATCTGGTGGAATGATCTTAGGTGGCTATAAAATTCCTGAAATTACATTAACTAATCTTCACCCAGAAAAACTTCCAATTTGGCCACTTATGTGTATTTCAATAGCTTGTGGTGCAATTTCTGGTTTCCACTCAACTCAATCTCCTTTAATGGCTAGATGTATAACTACTGAAAAACAAGGAAGAGCAATATTCTACGGATCAATGATTGCAGAAGGTGTTGTTGCGTTAATCTGGGCTGCTGCTGCTATAGCCTTCTTTGGAAGCACAGAAGAATTAAATGCGCAAATGACAGCTAATGGTGGACAAGGATGGGTTGTAAGCACCATTTCAAATACGCTACTTGGTCAATTTGGTGGAGCTCTTGCAATACTTGGTGTTGTGGCTTGTCCTGTTACTTCAGGAGATACAGCATTTAGAAGTGCTAGACTTACCATTGCTGACTTCTTAAATTATAAGCAAGGTGCAATAAAAAATAGACTTGTTATAACGCTACCACTATTTGCAATCGGCTTTGTTCTAACTAGAATAGACTTTAATATACTTTGGAGATATTTTGCTTGGTCAAACCAAACGCTAGCTATGATCGTACTTTGGGCATCAGCTATGTATTTAGCTTTAAGAAAACAAGTTCACTGGATAGCTACGGTTCCTGCAACCTTTATGACTGTAGTATGCATCACTTATATACTTGCTGCTCCAGAAGGATTCCAGCTTGCATATTCAATAGCTTACCCAGCAGGAATAGCTGCTGCTATAGCAGCACTTACAATATTCTTAATTGCTGTAAACAAAAAACTGAAAACACAAAACGCTAACGTTAAGGAATAATAAATTTAAGCAGTCTTTTCATAAAATTCTTATAATAAACCTGGAAGAATTAAAAAAGGCAGAAGGAAATGGAATAGCTATCATAAAACTTTGGAAAAATCCTGAAGTTGTAGAAAAGATAAAAATGACTGAAGAAGCTGGTGCCTATGCAGTAGGGATGGATATTGATGCAGCAGGCCTTGTAACTCTTGCTCTTCATGGAAAACCATTTGGTCCAAAAACCTTAGAGAATATAAAGGAAATTGTTCAAAGTACAAAGCTTCCTTTCATTCTAAAGGGAATGATGACTCCAGATGAAGCTGAGCTTGCTAATGCCCTCGCTCCTAAAGATATGTTTCCAAAATGCCACTCATCCAAGTAGTATCAAGATTTAAAGCTTCTAATTATTCTAAGCCTTGATACTACTTGGATGATATTATTGTATCCTCAATAACCATTCAACATTGAATGGTTATTAAGCCATCTAATGATACAATGACCTCCTTTCACAATCAATATGATCAAAGGATTCATTTATCCATCCAATGATCTGTGCAGAATATATCTAGTTTATAATCTCACCCTTTCTTTTGGCTAAATTATCGCGCCATTTGCTTAGCTGCGAAGTTGTCAGCTTTATCCACTCTGTTTCCTCTCCTATAATTCTTAAGGCTTCTTTTGAGCGATAAGAACGTGTTAAGTTACCTGGGAATTTTTTGTCAGTAACATTAGGGTCGTCTTCAAATTCGCCTGTTGGTTCTACTATATAAACCCGTTCCCTTCCTTCACCTTTTGCTAATGCTGCTGCAAGTCCTGCACCATTAGGATTAGCTGTGAAATAAATATGATTCATTTGAAGTTTAGGCTCGTAATTTGAAACGCCTCCCGGTGTCAAGAAATCACCAATCTTTAAATCTGCCCTAGTCCCATGATAAAATGGACCTTTATCAGAAGGCACACCTTTATACGATTCAGATAATTCAAAATCTCTTTTTGCATGATCAAAGTCATGTAACTCCTCATGGCATTGAGCAATGTTTGCATATAACGCTGCGTATGCACTCTTTACATTATCATCATTTATCTTTAGCGCACACTGTAAAGATGTTTCCATCCATTTTATTTTTTCTGCAATATTCTTTTGTTGACGAGCTAAATGATAAGCAGCAATAAATTTTTCATAATCATCTGTTGCTTCATTCCATGCTTGATGAAACATCGTACTTGCTTCTTCTATGTTCCCACTATCTTCTAAGCTCATTCCCATCATACAGAGTTTAATAACAATATTATTGGGGTCAAATTTTATATTCATCTAATATTATCTCCAATCTAATGAATTCATAACATATGCTACATAAGCTGTTGCTTGAATACGAATACGTTGTTCAAATACTATTTCATTTACTATTCTTTGTCCAATCCGTTCTCGTTTATACTGATTTTACTTCAAGATAATCATGTGCACTAAAGCCGCGTTCAGTATTATCATAGTAGAGATTTTCACTTACATTGAAATCAAATGTTGTACCAACAAGAAGAATCTAATACAGATTGATA
>JAEXBC010000337.1 GCA_023457875.1 Bacillota bacterium
TTGTTTTTCTCAGAAGCTATTAGCGAATTATCTCTTGATGAAAATACATTTGAAGTAGATGATAACCTTGATAATAGCTCTGATAATAACCAAAATGATAACTTAGATGGTTTTACAATAACTAACATAACAACTTCTGCTGATAATAAGATGGTAATTCTTGAAATTGAGTCTAACACTTGGGCATCTATTCGCAATATTACAGTAACTCAAAATTCATTAATATATGACATGGTAGGAAATGAACTTGCACCTGCCTCAACATGGGAATTTGAATTTGAGCGTCCAGAAACAGAATAATGGTTAAATGAATAGTTAAAACCCAACTATTTAAGAAGGAGCCTCTCACTAAATAGAAATTTAGTTCGAGGCTCCTTCTTCTGTTATTATTAAAAAATATATTATAAGATAAGCTTGAAAGTTGTGTTATCAACTGTAACCTTACATTTTCCACCTTTTTTAAGCTTTCCAAATAGAATTTCCTCTACAAATAGTGGTTTAATCTTGCTTTCAATCAGGCGATTGATTTCTCTTGCTCCATATTCAGCCGAGGTGCCTTCCTTGGCAATGTAAGTAATACAATTTTTATCAAAACTCACCTCTATAGCTTTTTCTTTTAAAGTTTCCTTTAAATAGGCCAGTTCTTTTTTTACAATACTGATGGCCATGTCTTCTGTCATAGGATTAAAAACAATGGTACCAGTGAGCCTATTTCTAAACTCTGGTGTAAACACCTTTTTCACCTCATCTTGGATAGCTTCTCCTTGAATCCTTCTTTCTCCAAAGCCCAAAAGATTTTTTCCGATACGACTAGCTCCAGCATTGGAGGTCATAATCAAGATGACATTTCTAAAATCAGCTTTACGCCCTTTATTATCTGTTAAGGTAGCATAATCCATCACTTGGAGTAAAATATTATAAATGTCATGATGAGCTTTTTCAATTTCATCTAAAAGCAATACACAATAAGGTGATTGTCTAATGGCATCTGTTAATAAGCCCCCTTCTTCATAGCCAACATAACCTGGAGGTGACCCAATTAACTTTGATGCGGTATGCTTCTCGGTATATTCACTCATATCAAATCGTATGAGCTTCACTCCTAGCCTACTTGCTAAACACTTAGCTATTTCTGTCTTACCTACTCCTGTTGGTCCTACAAAAAGCATACTTGCTATCGGCTTATCTGGTTGACTAAGACCACTGCGAGAAAGCTTGATGCATCTTGTAATTTCTTCTATTGCTTGATTCTGTCCAAAGATTTTTTGTTTTAGTTTACTTTCAAGCTGCTTTAAAACTTGTATTTCATCCTTTTTTACGTTTTGCTCTGGAATATGACATATCCTTGCTAAGGTTTGCTCTATGATAGACTTATCGATCACACGTTTCTTGCTAGGCTGCTCTTGGGCACCTTTGAATACAGTATAATAAGCCCCTGCTTCATCAAGAAGGTCAATGGCCTTATCTGGCAAAAAGCGATCATTAATATATTGATGACTCAGCTCAACAGCAGCATTAATGGCTTCCTCAGTATAAGTCACCTTATGATAGGCCTCATAATGACTTTTTAATCCCTTAAGGATATCCTTGGCTTCTAATAAAGTAGGCTCACTAACTTCAATGGTTTGAAATCTTCTAATAAGACTTTTATCCTTTTCAAAGTACTTCTTATACTCCTCATAAGTGGTAGCACCAATAAACTTTATATGTCCTCCAGTTAAGTATGGTTTTAATAAATTGGAGGCATCTAAAGAACCTGCGCCAAGTGAACCTGCCCCTACAATATTATGAATCTCATCAATATATACGATAGGATTATCATAGTTTTTAATCTTATCCAAAATCTTTTTAAAACGTTTTTCAAAATCTCCTCTATATTGTGTTCCCGCCAGTGTAGCACCTAAATCCAAAGAAAAAATTTGGGCATTTTCTAATATACTTGGTACTTTCCCTTCGTTAATTAATCGAGCAAGTCCCAAGGTGATAGCCGTCTTTCCTACTCCAGGTTCTCCCACATGAACAGGGTTATTCTTTGTCTTTCTACAAAGTACTTGTATGGTACGATTTAAAATGTCTTCTCGGCCAATTAATGGTTCATCATGCTGGCGCACAAATTCATTAAGGTGAGTTACATATTTTTCTACACTACCTAAAATTGCTTCTTGCCCTGAAGATTCCATCCCCTCATCTTCTTCATTTTCTTCTTGCTCTAAATAAGCTTCTCTCTTATCCTCATCATCTGCAAAATCCTCCTCGTGACAAAGATGATACAATAGATCTCTTAAAGTCACCCCTTGTTCCTCTATATAATAAACGCCATAGCTTTCGGGCAGGCACATGATTCCTGCAAGTAAATGGTCAAATTCCAATTGACTTTTTCCACTGTTCATAACCTGCTCACTGGCTCTAATAAAAGCTTGCTGCAAGCTAAAGCTTTCAATAGGTTCTACGCCTTTGTGCTTCTCTAGCGTTTCTTCTACATAAGTAAGAAGATTTTGCCTTAAAAGTGCAACATTTCCTCCACACATTTCAAAAACTTCTTGAAACACCTTCGATTCGCACATAACGATTAAAAGGTGCTCTGGTGTAATATATTCATGTTCACGGCTTAGTGCGAAAACCTTTGCCTTCATAATCAGTTCGCTTACTGCTTTTGAGATATACATCTTTACACCTCTTCTACGCTTAATTTAAAAGGAAAACCTTCTTCCTTTGCCAAAGACATGGCTGTACTTGCCTTCGTCATGGCAATATCATAGGAATAAATACCAGCTATTCCTTTACCCTCCTTATGCACATCCATCATAATCTTATGTGCCTCTTCTAAGGGCTTGTTAAATATACTTGTAAGTACTTCTACCACAAATTCCATCGTTGTATAGTCATCATTATACATAATAACTTGATACTGTTTCGGTTTTTTCAATTTGAGTTTACTTTTTTGGCTTAAGACATGACTTGGCTCCATTTATATCTTCTCCATTTTCATTTTTATATGATTAACCTTAACGTTTTACATTTATCATTTTCTTAAATTATATCATAGCTAACAACGATTAATATACATACTTTTATTGACAAAAATTAAATAAAAAAAGGATAAATGATTACCTATATAATCGCTTATCCCTGCATTGATTATTTTTCTGATACCCAATAAATTGCCCCTTTGTCTGTTCTTCTAAGTAAATCATATTCTAAAAGCTCTTTCTTTAAAAAAGCACCATCCCGATAGATATGACTCAGTATTTCACTTACCTCACCTTCAGTATATCTCCTTCCTTTATCAAAGGACTGAATCATCTTACGCAAGATAACCTGTCTTCCTTTTTCATAGCTGGGATAACTTCTTAATTTTCCTTCTTTTGTTATGTGCTGCTGTATAATCTTTTCTTCTTCCCTTTTGCTAATGGGTAAAGCATAATCCCTTTTATAAATAATACCTGGTATACTACTCAGTTTGACTTCTACCCTATCTTGGTCTTTTTGTCTAAGATTCTTTTCTTCTAACAATTGCATTAAGGCAATAAATATCTTGGCTTGTTTTTCTTTTTCTCTAAGCTTATAGCGGTGGTTACGAATAGTAGAAGCAGCTACCCCTAAATAACTGGCAATATCCTTATCTGACCACCCACTGGCAAATAAATTAACTAACTCTAGTTGTAACTCGGACAAACCCATTGCACTGGGATTAATTTTTAGTAAATAAGCTAGCACAGAATCATGTTCTTCTTTGATATGTAATAGAACGGCTTTATGGGCATCAAATAATTTTCCATGAACGGTATAAATCTCACCCTTAGTAAAATGCTTACCGCATATAATACATCTATATCCTTCTTCCTCCTTAATACAGCCTCTTTTTAAATCCTCTATAGAGGCCTCATAAAACAACTGGTTTTCTAACTCCATAGTACCTCTCCTTTGTATTCATAATATCCATTTTTGTAATTTATTTACAGTTATATTTTATATATTAGCTTCTTAAGCATTATTTGTCTACATTTTTGCAAACATTTTTATTAATTGCCTCTTTAAAGCCTACATCTTCCTTTTTAAAACAATAATAAGAGGCTGCTCCCCTAAGAATAAATACTACAAATATTGTGCTTGTTAATAACAAGTGCAACACTATATTGTATGTAAATTTCCTAGAGTAACAGTCTCTTATCCATACTAAAAAACATATCTTTTTTCTTTACATATTATTTTCTTCTATGCTTCATTTTGACTACAAAAATCTCAAAGAAGAGTATCCATTTCTTTATGTCATTCCTCATTAAGTTCCTTAATAACTTGCGCTGGATTTCCTCCTACTAAAACGTTATCCGGCACATCTGATAACACAACTGAGCCTGGCTGCACAACTACATTATTTCCAATTGTAACACCTTGATTGATTACGGCACTACCTCCAATCCAAACGTTATTTCCGATTGTAATTGGCTTTGCATACTCATACCCTGATACTCGCTTATTCACATCCAATGGATAAGCCGAGGTATAAATACCCACCTTAGGTGACAAAATGCAGTTATCTCCAATCCTTACTTCGCAACTATCCAGAATGGTACAATCATTATTGGCATAGAAATTATCACCAACATGAATATTGTAACCGTAATCACACTTAAAGCCTGGCTCAATATGTATATATTCTCCTGTTGATCCCAATAATTCCTCTAAGAGCTTAGTAGCAGTTTTTTTATCTTCTTCGTCAGTATTGTTAAACTCTTTTAAAAGTCTTCTGGCTCTTCTTCTATCCTCAGCAATTTCATCTCCCCAAGCGATATAAAGCTCTCCAGCTAACATTTTATCCTTTTCACTTCTTACCGTAGAAGCAGTCTCCATTGTGCTTTCTTGATCTTCTAAGTCTTCATCATGACGCGGCGGTAAAAGAGAAGCAATCTCCGATGCATCTACCTGTAACCTAGGTATCGTGATTTGTATATCACTTTCCTCATCATAGTCCTCATCAAACTCATCTTCATATTCTTCTTCATAAAGCATACGTTCCTGCGTATCATCAGCGAATTCTTCTGTTACAGCAATTTCGTCATCGTCATCATCATATTGTTCTAGTTCTTCCAACCCTTTTAAGAGTTCCACTACATCCTTTTCTCTTGCAAACTTAGCTCTTTCTTCTTCCTCTTGCTGCAGTCTTAATCTCTCGGCTTCTTCTTCCTCTTGCTGCAGCCTTAATCTCTCAGCTTCTTCTTCCTCTTGCTGTAGCCTTAATCTCTCGGCTTCTTCTTCCTCTTGCTCTAGTCTTAACCTCTCAGCCTCTTCTTCCTCTTGCCCTAGTCTTAACCTCTCATCTTCTTCTTGCTGCAGCCTTAATATTTCCGCTTCTTCTTCTAATTGCAATCTCAGTCTTTCCGCCACTTCCTCTTCTCTTTCTAGTCTAAATCTCTCAATTGCCTCTTCTTGCTCAATTCTAAGACGTTCATTCTCTTCTTCCTCTTGAAGTAACTCAAGACTTGTTTTTTCTGGTATTACATATTCATATAAAAATATAGTTCTTCCATCAATTCTTGAAAGAGACTCTTTAATCATTTTTGCCCCAAATCTTTCAAAAAATCCATTTGTATGAGGATCACTATACATATATAAAGTCTCAATGTAATTCTCTCTGCAATATCTTGTTGCATATTCCATAAGCTGCGAACCAATACCACTCTGAATGTACGCTGGTCTAACGTAAATGCGCTCTAACCAATAGCCTTGTCTAATAAAAATATCGCCTTTCCAATATTCTTGTTTGACTTCAACAATGGAGAAATAACCTATAATGGTATCCTTTTTCTGCGCAACATAAACAATATTTGTATTAATATACTCTTCAGTAATGGTAAGATCATCATGCCATATCTCAAAATATTCTTCAGGATAATTCCAATATCGTTTTGCTCCAAATGAGATACTCGTTAAGAACAACGCATCTGATGGCTGGGCGCGTCTTATATTTATTTCCATATCAAATCCTCCTTATATATGTCTATTTTAGTGTCCTGTTTTATTAATCATACGCTATATACTTTCATTTATAACTATTTTAATATTTATATAATAATTTAATATGTATTTTAAATGTCTATATAAAAAATATACTTTAAATATTGTATTATATCAATATATTTTCTAATATATTCTAAATGTTTTTGATAGTAATTGCACAAAAAGACAGCCATATTGGGGTTTGTAATATGACTGTTTTTTAATAACTATTTTTATTATTCAACCAGATTAACATGGGTCATCTAGCAATTCTTAAATATTGCCTTCTTTATTACCTATTATACATAGAACCAATGCCTACTTATTAGAAACTATATATATATAGTTCATTATTTGAATAGTCGTAAGTTGCTATTCTCGTATTTGTAGAATAGTCATAAAGAATACCTTGTACTTTATAATCTGTCTCTTCGTAAATTTCTTTAGCAAGGCTCTTTAAATCATTTCTTAAATCAGTATCATTGTTTGTGCCTTTATGACTATTCCATATTGATTTCATATCATCAGTAATATCTAGATAAAGCATAAAGGTCACACGTTCATTGCTATCACTTACAGATGCATCTACTTTTTTAACTTTAATCGTTCCACCATAACCATCCATATCTAAACGATCTACATCCTCAGCAATATCCTCTACCTCTGACTCAGTGATATTCTTTCCTGTTCCGTATGTAAGCGCATCTTTTTTAGAATATGTAAATTGATATTGGTTACTATCATTCCTTGTGTAGTTAATCACACCTTGAATCACGATATCATCGTGTCTATCTCTGATATCTTCGCAAACCTTTTCAATAAAGCTTTTCACCTTACTACTTGATAATTTTTTAAAGGCTTCATGCTCAGAGCTTGTATCATATGAAATCGTCAGTTTAAGTTTACTTGAAGATAAGCTTAATGAAAAATCAAGATCTATATCGTCAAAATAATCTTCATATTCCCTTTCTAATGCTTTTCTCGTATCAGTAATTTCAGAACCTAAAATGTCTGTTCCTTTGGTTCTGTCATAACTACTACTTGAGGAACTACTTCTATAAGAAGTAGAAGAGGTTGTTTTAAATGCTTCGAGCTCCTTTTTTAAAGCAGCTATTTCATATTCTTTTGCTCTAAGTTCTGTTTGCAAACTTAAAACAGATACATAATTGCTACCGTTAGTAACATACATGTTTTGATAACTTGAGTCAGTACTTACTTCTAATCCTACTGCATTGCAAAAAGCTCTGACTGGAAGATAAGATACTCCATCTATGTTGATCACTTCAGAAGCTAAATACTTTTGTGCACCATTAAAATAGAAGTTAAGTGACTTATACTGTACCTTCTTAGTTTTAGTATATCCCGCTGCTTGCATCGGCAAGGAGCTTAGTACTGCTAATAAAAGCATACCTACTATATACTTCTTTTTCTTAGTCATTAGCTATTATCCCCCCTGTGTTTTCAATCTTCTTTTTTCTACTTTATCGTAAACGAACTATGATTCATTTTATCATATATTATCATTATCTTCCACTTTTTAACCTTTTCATTATACTTTTATGCCCGCAAAATTTAAAATTCATTACTTAGTTTCATAAATTCATCTATATCTTGCTTAATAATGTCTAGAGAATCCTTCCAGAACTTTGGATCAGTTACATCAATGCCTATGCTTAAGGTAACATCTTCTATCTTCATTTTTCCCGTTAGCGCAAGAAGCTGCTTATATTTAGCTGGGAATCCCTTTGTATCCTTAAGATACTGCGCATATAATCCCTTCGCAAAAAGCAATCCAAAGGCATAAGGGAAGTTATAAAAGTTGGCATCTGCATAGTAATAGTGGGATTTCCAAGTCCACATATAAGGGTGTAAAAACTCAGGATCCAAACCATCTCCATAGGCTAGCTTTTGAGCATTTTCCATGAGTGCTTTAATGCGTTTTACAGTAAGCGGACTTTCCTCCCTTTCACTAAAAACATCCGTCTCAAATAGATATCTTGAGTAAATGTCTACTATAACTTGGGTACAATCACTTATCTCTGTCTCTAATATAGCAAATGCTTCTTCTTTTGAGCCTTCTTTAATGGCTGCCTTCTTCACAATGGTCTCGCAAAAAGTGGAGGCTGTTTCGGCAAGTGGCATCGGATAATTGGTATTTAAAATGCTCTCTTCTTTTAGACATGCGCCATGGAAGCCATGTCCTAACTCATGAGCCATTGTAATGGTATCCCCAAGATTATCTCCATAATTAAGCAAAATTCTACTTTCCCCTATACTATGAACAGCGCAGCAAAAAGCTCCCCCTACCTTTCCTTCTTTAGGCAGTACATCTATCCATTGATGTTCAAAGGCATACTTTGCATAACCTCCTAAGGCTTCATCAAACTTTCTAAATTGCTTTTCAACAAAAGCTTTTCCCTCTTCATAGGTAAACTTCATTTCCTTATTAACTACAGGGGCATAAAGCTCATAAAAAGGAAGTCCATTGGTATAACCCAGCATCTGTGCTTTTCTTCTAAGATATTTTCTAAACATGGGTAGGCTTTCTTTGATTGCCTCTAGCATAGCCTCCAGAGTTTCTTTACTCATTCTAGAATCTTCTAATGTCATGGCAAGGGGTGAGTCATATCCTCTTAGCTTAGAAACGGTAAGTACTTCTCCCTTAATCCCATTAAGAGCTGCTGCTATGCCATCTTCTATTTTTTTATAAGATTCAATTTCTGCAAGGTATGCTGTTTTTCTAAGGTCGGCATCCTTTTCATAGGCCATATTAAGGACAACTGTAAGTGGAAGTTCTTCTTTATTACCCCCTCTTTCGATTTCCACCTTATGATTAGCAATCAACAAGTTTTTGTAATTCACCCAAGCACTAGAGCCTGTGTTTTTCATTTTGGCCAACAGTACTTCTTCCTTTTCACTAAGAAAATGCTTACTTTGATCTGCTATTTCCTTTATTAAAAAGTCAAAGTCCTGTAGTTTAGTATCCTTTTGGATGACCCTGTCTAGGTCCTTAATGTCCCCTATCCATTTACTCATTTTTGTAGAGGCTGCTGCTAAATCGCTTTGCTTTCTATGGATAATGTCTACATACTTATTAGCGTCTTCATTTTTTGTATCTGCGCTTACCACTAATTCAGCATATACGCTTAATCTTTCAAGGCATAAAGCTAACTTTTCATTAAGTGTCACATAATCCATGAGCTTCTCTGTTTCATCATTGTGATCTTGTGTTACCTTTTCTGAAAAAATATTCATTTCTTTAATAAGCGCATCAAGCCTTGCTAAGTCTCTTTGAAAAGCTTCTCCATTAAATGAATCATATAATTCTGCTAAACTCCAACTTAAATCCATACTGATCTTCCCTTCTCTATTGATAAACTTTCATAATACCTAAGAATAAATAGCTCTTATCTACTTCAATCCTATAAATGCCTTGTGCCTTCAATTGATGAACGCCGATGAAAGCTAAATCTCTTGCTACTGCTTCTTCACATTCAAACCCTTCCTTTGTAAATAACTCAAATCCTGTCTCTTTGGCTAATTCTTTTAGTTTAGTAGACTGCTTTCTAAGCTCTTCGTTAAGATTAACATTGCTCCATGCCCATACCCAAGTCTTATCTTCATAGCCCCAAGTGCCAATACAGACAATATCTAATTTTAGGCTTTCCCCATTATCCTTTTTTAATTCAAGGCATCTTTCCTTTTGGCTAAAGTAATATCTCGTATACGCATTGATATGATACTTTTCTATTAAGAGCTTTTGTTTCGTGTGGCTTTCTTTATTACACTGAATCAAAAATTCTTCAAACGCTTTATCTGTCATGTTAATCTCCTTTTTGCTTTAATATCTACTCATTAACTTAGCACGTTTACCCTACTTATTCAAATATATTTCGGCTATATTATGCCTAATCTGCTCATACTACTTTACTAAAATGGCAAAATATCTTTTTCAAAATTGATTTAGTACATTTTGGGTTAATATCTGTATGTGTATGTTGAACAAATGTCCTTGTAATAAATACATCTTGTAATAACTAATTTGTCATTTTCAATATACGCCACTTTAAAATTAATAGTAATAGTACCAATAACTTTATATTGGCATATTGTTTTTTATGCACTTTACCAGAAATCATACATATTATATTGTTTTTTTTTTGTTTAATTAGTAAAATATAATAATTAGAAGACACTAAAAAGGTAAAGGTGATAAAAAATGGATAAGAAGCTAAGAGTAGGTGTTGTAGGTGGAACGGGTATGGTTGGTCAACGTTTTGTGACTTTGCTTGAAAACCATCCTTTCTTTGAATTAAAAGTTATTGCTGCTAGTAGTAGATCTGCAGGGCAAACATATGAAAAGTCTGTAGCGGGTAGATGGAAAATGTCTACTCCAATTCCTAATGAAGCAAAAAATCTTGTTGTTATAGATGCTTCAAAGGTTGAAGAAGTTGCTGCTCAGGTTGATTTTGTTTTCTGCGCAGTTGATATGAAAAAAGATGAAATCAAAGCTTTAGAAGAAGCTTATGCAAAAGCAGAGGTTCCTGTTGTTTCTAATAACTCTGCACATAGATGGACACCAGATGTACCAATGGTAATTCCTGAAATTAACGATAGCCACCTAGATGTTATTGAAGCACAAAGAAAACGTCTTGGCACAAAGAAAGGCTTTATTGCAGTTAAGCCAAACTGTTCTATTCAAAGCTACGTACCAATGCTTTCAGCATTATTAGAGTATGAGCCATCCGTTGTAGTTGCTTCAACTTATCAAGCAATTTCTGGTGCAGGTAAAACCTTTTCAGAATGGCCAGAAATGGTAGATAACGTTATTCCATACATTGGTGGAGAAGAAGAAAAAAGTGAGCAAGAGCCTCTTAGAGTATGGGGTAAAGTAGTAGATGGAGAAATTGTAAAAGCAGCTTCTCCAACCATTACAACACAATGTATTCGTGTTCCAGTATTAGACGGACATCTTGCTACTGTATTTGTTTCTTTCAAAAAGAAACCTACAAAAGAGCAAATCTTAGAAGCTTGGAAAGCTTACAAAGGTAAACCACAAGAGCTTAATCTTCCAAGTGCGCCAAAGCAATTTATTCACTACTTTCAAGAAGATAACAGACCACAAACTCACCTTGATCGTGATACAGAAAAAGGTATGGCTGTTTGTGCTGGTAGACTTAGAGAAGATGTTGTATATGACTACAAATTTATCGGTCTTTCTCACAACACCTTAAGAGGTGCTGCTGGTGGTGCTGTTCTTATTGCTGAATTATTAACTGTTGAAGGTTATATTACAAGTAAAGAAGCCTAACATATAAATAACAAAGGGGCATCATGCAATTAGTTTGCTAATTGTATGATGCCCCTTTGTTATTGGTAAGCTTGACCAAAATGAGCTTTCTAACTGCATAAATCTTTCTAAATAAATAAGTAACTATATAAATTTTCTTAATATATAATTGCAAAAATGCTAATTTTAACCAAACGCGGAATAATTTACTTGGTGTGTTTTGTCGAATTATCACGAAAACGAATTGTAAAGGTCATTATTTTATCGTAGAATGATAGGCAGAGATATATGACAACTAGGGGGGAGGCACATATGGACAACTTTATGCATGGCATTTCTTTATTTGTATTCTGGTATCCGCTGATAATGAGCACTGTGTGGATTATTGGAGGCATTGTATTTTATAATAGGCGAGAAAAAAAGGCACCTCTGCCATTAACAGAAACGCCAATGGTATCTATTTTAGTACCCTGTTATAACGAAGAAGCAACCATAGAAAATACTATAGAAAGACTTAGCAAGCTCAACTATCCAAACTATGAAATCATAGCCATTAATGATGGAAGTAAAGATCATACAGAAGGGGTACTCAATGACTTATCAAAGAAATATGAAAAGCTCCGTGTTATTCAACTTCAGACCAATGCCGGAAAAGCAAATGCGCTATATTTAGGGCTCATTGCATCAAAAGGGGAATATTTAGTAGGATTAGATGCAGATGCCTATCTTGATGCAGATGCTTTAAATTATATGATTCCTCATTTTACTACGCCTCACTATGGAG
>JAEXBC010000338.1 GCA_023457875.1 Bacillota bacterium
TCCTCTACTGAAGCAAAAGCTTCTGCATCTTCGAGAATTGTTCCTTTTTGAATCTCTGTTGCAAACAGGCTAGTTGAACCAAGTGCCATCATAATGAGTGCACTCCCTAAAACACCTAATCGTTTAACCGTCATATTGCCCCCCTATGTTTATCTTCTTCTCTATGTATTTACTGTAACTTCATTACTAATTATTACGAATTTATTATAATATATTTCTACATCATATGTTAAAGTTTACTATTCTATGTATTTCTTGCTTTATGTATTTCTAATTTATGTATTTTTTATTATATAACGCGCTTAATTCCTATTAATGGCTTGCCATAGTGAAGAGAACTCATCTTAATACCTGTTCTTGAATCACTAGCATGTATAATTTGTCCATTCCCAGCATAGATCGCAACGTGATCTATATTGACGCCATTAGAGCCATAAAAAACCAAATCTCCTGGCTGAATCTCTGCTTCACTTACTCTATAGCCATTTGCACTATATTGAGCTCTTGAACTTCTCTCTAAATAAATACCAAAGTGTTTCATAATCTGACTTGAAAAACCAGAACAATCCACTCCTGTATTTAAATTATTTCCTCCATAAACATATGGACCACCTAAATACTTCTTTGCGTATGTAACAATTTCTTCACCTAATGCCGATGTACTATTTTTTTGAGGTACATCCTTAAGGTTCTTGGTATCTAGTTGTCCCTTATAGATATAACCTACTGTTCCATCTACTTTAACCTTATAAAATTCATTTTCTTTTTCAAGTACCATTACGATTGCGCCTTCATCTAAATAGTTAAGAAGCTCTGCATCAGTATTGGCCTCGGCTCTTAATTTAGTCTCGGCACTTGTGGTTGTTGTGATAACGCCTGCTATTTCTATCAAATGCTTACTCACATACTCTGTCGTGTCTTCTTGAACTAACACTAAGTAGTTGTGTTCATTTTCTTCTAAAATACTAATTCCTTGCCCAGCTTGTCTTGTAATCTTTTGGTTGTCAGAAATATTAATTTGTATTTCTTGCTTTAAGTTACCATATACGGCTGCTTGCGTTTGTGTTGTCAAAGTTGCTACTAGTATGCCCATTCCAATCAGTCTACGATACTTCATTATTGCCCCCTAAAAGATTATTTGTATTACCTACTTATTTTAAATGTTAAGTAATTGTTACAAATCAATTATATATTTATATATTCTTTTTGTCAACTCGCATTTTATACATTTTCACAAAAAAAGAGCCAAAAGCGCCCCAGCGCTTTTAGCTCTTTTTACCGAAAACTATCTAATCGAAAACTTAAATACTGTTTCTTGTCCATAAATTTCACCAGGTTTTAAGATAACTTCCTCTTTGAATACTTCATTATAACCAATTGGCTTTTTCTGGGTTTCAAAGCAGATTCCATACCTTTTTTGTTGAGGCAAGCCATTTGAAAGCTTGGTAATACCATCTGCGTGATTCATGGTATAGACCACAACGCCTGGTGCATTTGTGGTAATGCTCATACATCTTTTTGAAATGGGATCATAGAGCTCGGCGGCTTTTCCGGTCTCCTTTAATAACCAACAATGATCATAACCACATCCATTTTTCAAGTGCTGATTGTCCATGTCAATATGTGTTTTAACGGCCTTAGGCGTTCTGAAGTCAAAGGCTGGTTCTTCATCTAAGTTAATGATTTCACCTGTAGGAATAAGCTGGTGATCAAGGTCACAAATTCTATCACTATTGATATAGACCTCTTGGTCAAGTATAGAACGTTTTGTCTCACCTGACAGATTGAAATAAGCATGGTTGGTGAGGTTGACAACGGTGGTTTGATCCGTAGTCGCTTCATATTTTATGGTAAGGGAATTATCTTCTTTTAAAATATAGTATGCCTTTACATTAAGATTGCCTGGAAACCCCTCTTCCCCATCCTTACTTAAATAATGTAAGGTTAATATGGCCTCGTTATCAGTAGAAGTAACTTCTCCTTCCCAAATCTTTGTGTGAAAGCCATTTATTCCTCCATGTAATGTATTTTCAAATGTATTTTGCGGAAAATGATAGGTCTTATCATCTATTGTTACTTTGCCTTGATAAATTCTCCCTGCTACTCTTCCTACCGTCGCACCAAAATTACCAGGATTGTTTTCATATAAATTGATATCTTCCCATTCTAAAATGACATTTTCATAGTTGCCCTTTTCATCTGGTACAATAATTTTTGTTAAAGTTGCTCCTACATTTAATACTTCTACCTGCATACCACTGCTATTACTTAATAAATATTTTTTTATGACTTTTCCTGATTTTAGACTCATGTCTTGAGATGTGATTTGCATATTCTCCCCCTCATTCGTTGTTAAAAGACTAGTCATATTATATACTCTTATCCAAATTTTTTCTACTATAATCTGATATCAAGCTTTGTTAAAAAAGATTTTTGGTAAAGCATTTTGTGAAGTTTTTATTTGATTTGCCAGTAGGATGCTTTATAATTGATTAATGATAGAGTTGCTATCAATCTATCATACTGGAGGAAAACTTATGAAAATATTAGTTTTAGGTGGAGCCGGTTACATTGGTTCTCATGCTGTAAGACAATTACGTGAAAATCATATTGAAGTGGTTGTTGTAGATAATCTTGAAACAGGTCACCTCAAAAGTGTTCCAAGTGAGGTTCCCTTTTATCAAGTGGATATTCGTAATAAAACCGCTTTATTAGCAGTGTTTGAAAAAGAAAAGGTGGATGGCGTACTCCACTTTGCTGCCAATTCCTTAGTTGGTGAATCTATGACGAACCCCTTAAAATACTACAATAATAATGTAGGTGGTGCACAAACCTTACTAGAAGTATTGGTAGAGTCAAAGGTGAAATATATCGTTTTTTCCTCTTCAGCTGCCACATATGGTGATATCAAGGATATGCCTATTACGGAAGAGGTGGCCACCTGTCCTACAAATACTTATGGTGAAACAAAGCTTGCCATCGAAAAAATGTTAAAATGGACGAGCAAGGCCCATGATATTCACTATGTCTGTCTTCGCTACTTTAATGTTGCTGGTGCAGATTTTAGGGGTGATATAGGCGAGGCACATACAACGGAAACTCACCTTATTCCCCTTATTCTCCAAGTCCCTCTTGGGCAAAGACCTTATATTAGTGTCTTTGGAGATGATTACCCTACACCAGACGGCACCTGCATTAGAGATTATATTCATGTGACAGACTTAGTAGAGGCCCACCTATTAGCCCTCAACTACTTAATGAGCGGTGGCAAAAGTGATATCTTTAATCTCGGTAGCAACAATGGCTATTCCGTATTAGAAATGATTGAAGCTGCAAGAAAAGTAACTGGCCATCCTATTCCACTGCAAAT
>JAEXBC010000339.1 GCA_023457875.1 Bacillota bacterium
GGGAATATCAGACCTAGGAAATGTATCTGTGACGGTTTCAAAGGATGAAGAAAATCTGTATATAGAAGTTAGTGACTCTGGCTGCGGTATGTCAGAGGAAAAAGTTAGATATTTGAGACAGCTCCTTGAGCACCCTGACATCAATAAGTTAAGTGAATCAAAAAGTACGGGTATGCTTAATGCACTTATACGTATGAGCTTATACTGTGATGGAAATATGCAATTTGAGATGGATAGTGTATTAAATAGTGGAACAGATATTACGCTTCAAGTCCAGTTAGACAAAATAATCACGAAGGAGGACAATGCATGATAAGGGTACTTATTGTTGATGATGAACCATTTATTCGACAAGGACTAAAAATCATTATTAATTGGGATGAATATGGTTTTGAAATTGCAGACGAGGCAGCAAATGGGATAGAAGCTGTAGAGCTTTTGGAAAAAAATCAGTATGATCTGGTGATCACCGATATTAAAATGCCACAAATGAATGGTATTGAACTTATAAAACATATTAGGAAAAATATATCACAAGATCTGAAGATTATGGTACTGAGTGGCTATTATGAGTTTGAATATGCAAAACAGGCAATTAGATACAATGTAGTCGAGTACATATTAAAGCCCATACAAAAAGAAGAATTGATTCGTACATTACTTGAATTTAAGGAAGCCTATATTAAGCAGGTTAAAAATACAGAGCATCAAAAGTATACAGAACAAATCGTGTTAGAAAGACATTTAAATGCACTATGCTTTGGAATCTGTGATAAAAATAACATCAAGTATATCTATAAAAAATTGCCTTGGTGCAGGCAGCTTAGATACATCAGTGTAGAAGTGAGTCCAAATGATGAAGCGTTCATTAAACTGACAGAAGAAGAAAAAAAAGATGCAATCAAGTATCTGTATGAAGAATTTAGAGATTATCTCAAACCCAATGAAGAATATGTCTTGTTAGATATGGATAAGCGAAATGAGGTCTATGGAATAGGATTTATTTATGCCAAGGAGTTTTCGCTGTCAAAGGGAATAAGTGAGCAGGAGTATATTTCACATTTACAAGAGTACTTATCAATGAAACAACCCTATAAGATTAATTTTTATATTGGACAAATGGTAGATGATGTTGAACAACTTGGATTTTCTTTTAAATCTGCGATTATTGCAAAGTCCTTCCAGAATTATAAAAATGATAAGGACATTGCTTATTATGATGAGACTACCAACACAAAAATGAATACTTATGGCATCGAAAAGGAGTATATGGATGAGCTCATCCACTATACAGAACAGAATCTTGAAGACGAGATAGGTGAATGTGTAGATAAAATGTATTTGAATTTTAAAAAATGTGATGTAGATCCCAAAATTATTAATATTAGTATTGATTATCTTCTTTGTCAATTTATTTTCCTAGCTAAAAAGCTAGATACAGAGGTTGATCAAGAAGAGATTTTATCTTATATCAGTCAGTGTGCTTTTGAACAGTCAGCAATAAGAGGAAGTGCAAAACACTTTAAAGCTTTTGTAAAAGAATTTGCGGGATATTTAGCACAGCTTAGAAAAAATAATTCCAACAGTGTACTTAGAGACGTTGAAAAAGAAATAGAAGTATATTATATGAAAAATTTAAGTCTAAAATCATTAAGTGAAAAATATTATATTAACAGTGCCTATTTGGGGCAAATTTTCAAGAAAAAGCATGGTATTTCTTTTAAGGATTATTTAAATAATTATCGCATAGAAAAGGCATGTGAACTATTAATCAGAACCAATGATAAGGTATACAATATCGCTGAACTGGTGGGATATAACAACTTAGATTACTTTATCAGCAAGTTTGTGCGTCTAAAAGGCAAGACCCCTTTACAATATCGTAAGCAATTTTTGCAGAAAAATAAGTAAAACATCAAATAGGTGATTCGTGTAGAAATATGAAGGATCTCTTACATATTTCCAAAATGACATTAAGCGAAACTACGAAAAAAATAATACAACAAAACAACAAAGTGTTTTTTGTAAAAAGGTAGTTTATTATTTACAAGAAAATGGTATTATGACCTATAGAAAATGTGTAGTTTGTATAGGTCTTGTCCGGATTATATATATAATTTATATAGATTTTATATATAGTTTATTGGGTTGAGGGTTTTTAGTTTAATTGATAAACTTAATAAGAAATTAAGAAATGGTTTAATTCAAGTGTCTGAGGAAAGATGTTTTACAAAATTAAAGTGGAGGGATTATATGAAAAAATTAAAATCTTTCGTTGCACTTCTTGGGGCTCTGGGAATGGTGGCATCATTAGGTGTAGGATGTAATAAGGCAACAACAGCTGAGGCATCAACTTCTCCAAATGCTTCATCTACAACTGAGGGAAAGACAGAAGAGAAGAACAAAGAAGTCAAAGAATTCTCAATGTACATAGCTATGCCAGGTACAGAAATTCCTGAAGATAATAGCATTTATAATTTAATTGCAGATAAAATTGGAGCAAAAGCAAAGGTTACCTGGTTAACAGGTCAAACTGCAAAAGAAAGTATTGGAACCATGGTGGCTAGTGGGGATTATACAGACTTTGTTGTAGGTTCTGATGGTACATCCATGATGATTGATGCTGGGGCCCTTATTCCTATTGATGAATATTGGGATAACTATCCAAACATCAAGAACTATTTACCAGAAAACGACTGGAATAAAGTAAGATCTGCAGATGGTCATATTTATCTTATTCCTCAATTTGGTGTAGTAAATGGAAAAGATACACAAACTTATCATAATGATGAAGCTTTCTGGATTCAAATCCGTGTCCTAGAATGGGCTGGTTATCCAAAAATCAAAACAGTTGATGAGTATTTCGATGTAATTGCTAGATATCTTGAAGCTAATCCAACTATGGAAGATGGCTTAGAGAATATTGGATTTATGCTTTTATGTGATGACTGGCGTTATTACAGCTTAGAAAATCCACCAATGTTCTTAGCTGGATATCCAAATGATGGATGTTGTATCGTAGATCCAGAAACATTAACAGCTTACAATTACAACACAACAGATACAGCAAAAGCATACTTTAATAAGTTAAACGAAGAATACCACAAAGGTATTATCGATCCAGAGTGTTTCACATTAAACTATGACCAATATGCTGCTAAACTTGCAACTGGTCGTGTATGTGGTATGGTTGACCAATATTGGAACTTCCAATCTACAGAAGAATCACTTAACACACAAGGACTTGAAGATTGTGCTTATGTACCACTCGGTCTTGTAATGGATCCAAGTATAAAAGAAAGATATCACAGCAATTATTCACTTGACGTATCAAATGGTTTAAGTATTACAACTAGCTGTAAAGACGTTGAAGGTGCACTTCAAATGATCGAAGATATGCTTTCACAAGAAATGCAAACTTTAGTTTGGTGGGGCTTAGAAGGTGTTGACTATGAAGTTGACGAAAATGGCTTGTTCTATAGAACTGAAGAACAAAGAAAAAGAGGTCTAGATAGAGAAGTAATCGTAAATGAAAGAGTTAGAGAAGCATACTCTTACTTCCCACACTTTGTAGGTATGAATCCAGATGGTATCAATGCTTACGCACCAGAATTCCAACCTAAAGAATACTACGATGGTCAAACAGCAGCCAAGAGAAAAGTTATGGATGCTTTTGGATATAAGACCTTTACAGAATTTTTAAACCCAGCTGAGCCAAACCCTGACTGGTACCCAATGTGGTCTTATACAAATGTATGGACAGCTGATACAGATTATGGTCTTACAAAAGTAAATATGGATGAAGTTAAACATGAATGGTTACCAAAAGTAATCATGGCAGATGATTTTAGTAGTGCTTGGGATCAATATATGACAGTTCTTAATGAGAGAGTAGATATTGAACTTTATGAAAAAGCATTAACAGATGAAGTTCGTAGAAGAGTTGCAGTAGCAAAAGGTGAATAATAGAATGAAAAAGCAGCAATAGTTGCTAAGAGGGGGCTCTTATATAGTTGAATATTTAAAGAGCCCCCTTTATTATCTAAAAAATTAGAACATAAAAGCGACACGCGAGCTGAAGGAGGATAATATGAGTAACCAAGCGGAGGTTCAAATAAATAAACCAACCAAAAGGCCAAAGGCGCAGAAGACAGTAGAAGTCAAAACAAAAATCTCATGGAAAGAAATGAAAAAGCAGAAGGAATTGATTTTACTATCTATACCTTTTCTTATTTATGTTGTCATATTTAATTACGGTCCTCTTTTTGGATGGGTTATGGCATTTCAAAATTATAAACCAGCAAAGGGCTTTTGGAATTCACCTTGGGTTGGACTTGATAAATTCAAACAATTATTTACCAATGATGTATTTTTAGGTGTTATAAGAAATACATTTGCCATGAGCTTTATTAACTTGGTGTTTGGATTTGTATTTTCAATTGCATTTGCTCTTTTATTAAATGAAGTAAAAAATGTTGCAGGAAAGAAATTTGTTCAAACAGTTTCTTACTTACCTCACTTTTTATCTTGGGTTATTGTAGTTGGACTTGTATTTCAAGTGGTATCAATGGAAACAGGTATCATTAACCAAGTATTAATGGCGTTACATATTGTGGATAAGCCAATTAACTTTTTGTCTGAGCCTAAGTACTATTGGTGGATTGTAGGCTTTACAAATGTATGGAAGGAAACGGGATGGGGAAGTATTATTTATCTGGCAGCTATTACAGCTATTAATCCAGAGCTTTATGAAGCAGCAGCTATAGATGGTGCAGGACGTTTCAAACAAATGCTGCACATTACTTTACCAGGTATTAAATCAACTATCTTTATTCTATTGATCATTAATATTGGTAACATCCTCAACTCCGGATTTGATATGCAATACTTATTAACAAATGGTCTTGTGCAAAAGGTATCTCAAACAATTGATATCTATGTTATCAAATATGGTATTAGTTTAGCAGATTATTCATTAGCGACAGCAGCAGGTGTCTTTAAAAGCTTGGTTAGTATTTTGTTAATCTTTATTGCCAATCAGTTTGCAAAAGCTGCTGGTGAAGAAAGATTATTCTAGAGGAGGAATTGAGAGATGAAGACACAATCACTAAAAAGTAAAAAGACAGGAGATATGATCTTCGGTATTGTTAATGCTGTGATATTAACAATATTTACACTTATTATACTTTATCCAATTATAAATACGCTGGCATATTCTTTTAATTCTGGAACTGATGCTTTAAAGGGTGGTATTTATTTAATACCAAGAGTATTTTCATTCCAAAATTATGAAACTGTATTTAAACGTGAGTTACTTCCTACCGCTGCTAAAATCTCAGTTTTAAGAACGGTGGTTGCAACAGTATCTCAATTATTTGTTACATCTTTATTAGCCTACGTATTAAGTAGAAAAGAATTTATTTTTAAGAAACAAGTTTCACTTATTTATGTGTTAACCATGTATGTAAATGGTGGATTGATTCCTACCTTTGTTCTCTATAAAGGCTTGGGGCTTACAAACAGTTTCTGGGTATATATCATTCCTGGTATGGTTAGTGCATTTAACATGATTGTTATTAGAACCTTTATGAACGGTTTGCCAGATAGTTTAGTAGAATCCGCGCAGGTTGACGGAGCTGGTCACTTTACTATTTTTATGAAAATTATATTGCCTTTGTGTAAGCCTGTACTTGCAACTGTTGCATTGTTTATAGCAGTATATCAATGGAATTCATGGTTTGATGCAATGCTATATAATCGTACATCACCAGAATATACCACATTACAGTATGAACTTATGAAGCTCCTTGCCTCAGTTATGAATCAAGGTGGTAATGCAGAAGCTATGAAGAATGCAAGTAATACGGTATCTCCTTTGACGATGCGTGCAGCAACGACAGTAGTAACAGCTTTCCCAATTGTCTGCTTATATCCATTCCTACAAAGATACTTTGTAACGGGTATGACTATCGGAGGAGTTAAAGAATAATGAGGTTCATTGAAAAAGACAAATACCCTAACTTGTTTGAAGCATTAGGTTATGATAAAGCGTTAATCGAGAAAAGACTAAATGAAACAGTAAATACATTTTTTTATGGTCAAGAGGACGAAAGAATCTATCATCCAGTGGGAAAGGATATGGGTTATATCTTAGACACAGGCAATGTGGATGTACGTACAGAAGGAATGTCTTATGGTATGATGATGTGTGTTCAGCTCAATATGCAAGAGGAATTTAATCGTCTCTGGAAATGGGTGAAAACCTATATGTGGCATAGTGAGGGAGAACAAAAGGGCTATTTTGCTTGGTCAGTTTCCCCAGAAGGAAAAAGAAACTATGAGGGTTCTGCACCCGACGGCGAAGAATATTTTGCGATGGCGTTGTTCTTTGCAGCTCATAGATGGGGCGATGGTGAAGGAATCTTTAACTACACAAAGGAGGCCCAGGACCTTCTACATGAATGTGTTCATAAGGGGGAGGATGGCATAGGCTTTCCAATGTGGGAACCTACCAATAAGCTTATCAAATTTGTTCCTGAACTTGATTTTACAGATCCTTCTTATCACTTGCCACATTTTTATGAACTATTTGCCTTGTGGGCAAATGAAGAGGATCGTTCCTTTTGGGCTGAAGCTGCAAAATGTAGCCGCGAATATCTAGTAAAGGCGTGCCACCCAGAAACAGGCTTAGCTCCAGAATACAGTCATTATGATGGAACGCCACGCATAGGTGATGGTCATGAACGTTATTATAGTGATGCTTATCGTGTTGTGGCTAACCTAGGACTTGACTTTGCTTGGTTTGGCAAAAGTGAGTGGGAATGTGAGTGTGTAGATAAAATACAAAAGTTTTTCTGTGAAACGGTTAAAGAAAAAGATGATAGAATCTATGAAATTGATGGTACTATTATAGATGAGCCAGCCTTACATCCAGTAGCTATTATTGCTACCAATGCAATGGGTTCTTTAGCTGCCAAGGGCAAATATCGAATGATATGCGTTGAGCGATTTTGGAATACACCATTAAGAACGGGAAACAGAAGATACTATGATAATTGTTTATATCTATTTGCCTTTTTGGCTTTGAGTGGCAACTATAGAATATGGTGATATACTAAAAGTAAAAGGGGTGGCAAAAAAGCTGCCCTTTTTATGTTGAAAGTAGTGTATTTTTTTGTTGAAAGTAGTATATTTTTTTGTCGATAGGTCGTATACTGGAGTAGAGATTATGGAAAAATTACACAGAAAAAATTATATTTTCTAATATTAGTGGGTGTTATGGTAAAAGGTAGGAGGTGTTGAAAATGGTAACTGAGTTTTTGTTTCAAGGTGGTAAAGTTAAGGCATTAACGTTCAGCTATGATGATGGACAAGTATTTGATAGGCGTTTGGTAGAACTATTTAATCGTTATCAAATGAAATCAACCTTTCATTTGAATTCTGGAAAGATTGGCAAAGAAGGCTATGTTGGTGCCCATGAGTTAACAAGTTTGTATCAGGGGCATGAAGTTGCTTGTCATGGCAAGGAACATTGCTATCTAAGACAACTCACTAAGGAACAGATGATTAAAGAAATATGGGAAGATAGAAGTAGCCTAGAAGGTTGGATGAAACAGCTTGTAGTAGGGATGTCTTATGCTTTTGGCGAATACAGCGAGTCGGCTATAAAAACCTTGGAGTGCTTGGGTATTCAATATTCTAGAACCGTAGAGTCTACAGGCTACTTTTGCTTACCTGATCATTTTATGAGGTGGCAACCTACTTGTCATCATAATGACCATATTTTAGATAAGGCAGATAGATTTTTAAATCTACCAGAATACATGAGGTTACCACTCTTTTATATTTGGGGGCATAGCTTCGAATTTGAAAGAGAAAATAACTGGGACCTAATGGAGGCTTTTTGTGAAAAAGTAGCTTTTAAGGAAGACGTTTGGTATGCAACAAATATTGAGATTAAGAACTATATTTGTGCCATGAGAAGTGTTATCTTTAGCTTAGATGAAAGCTTATGCTATAATCCATCAGGCATATCAGTTTGGCTCAAAACAGCACAAGATATTATAGAGTTAAAACCCGGAGAGACATTAGCGCTTTAATGGTGAAGTATCACGAGGTGGCTACTTGAAAAATAAGCGCATTAAAGATGTATGAAGATAAGGAGAGTTGAAATGACAAAATTTATGAAGCAAGCCAAAGAATTAGTAAGTAAAATGGATTTGTTTGAAAAGGCATCCCAACTTAAATATGATTCACCAGCCATAAAAAGATTAGGCATCCCAGCTTACAACTGGTGGAATGAGGCACTACATGGTGTGGCAAGAGCAGGTGTAGCAACTATATTTCCTCAAGCAATAGGTTTGGCAGCAATGTTTGATGAGGAGTATCTTGAGAAGATAGCAGATATTATTGCAATAGAAGGAAGAGCAAAATACAACCAGTTCTCTAAGAAAGAAGATAGAGATATCTACAAAGGAATGACTTTCTGGGCACCTAACATTAACATCTTTAGAGATCCTAGATGGGGAAGAGGACATGAGACCTATGGAGAAGATCCTTATTTGACAACACGTTTAGGCGTTGCCTTTATTAAGGGACTACAAGGCGATGAAAACGAAGAATACTTAAAGGCGGCGGCTTGTGCAAAACATTTTGCAGTACATTCAGGACCAGAAGAAAGCCGTCATCATTTTGATGCAGTGGTTTCTAAAAAGGATTTATACGAAACCTATTTGCCTGCTTTTGAGGCTGCAATCAAAGAAGCAAATGTTGTGGGCGTAATGGGAGCTTATAACCGTGTGAATGGTGAGCCAGCTTGTGGAAGTAAGACACTCTTAGTAGATATTCTGAAAAACGAGTGGGGCTTTGATGGCTATATCGTTTCTGATTGCTGGGCAATTCGTGACTTCCATACAGAACACATGGTAACTCGTACCGCAGCAGAATCAGCTGCCTTAGCTATCAATAATGGCTGTGAGCTAAACTGTGGTAATACCTATTTGCATATGATGCAAGCTTATAATGAAGGCTTAGTATCTGAACAGGTTATTACAGAAGCTGCTGAAAAATTACTGTCTATTCGTATGAGATTAGGATTGTTTGATGAAAAATGTAAGTATAATGAGATTCCTTATTCTATAAATGACTGCAAAATGCATCGTGAGGTAGCCCTTGAAGCCTCTAGAAGAAGTATGGTGCTTCTTAAAAATGATGGGATATTACCACTTAATAAAACGAAGCTTAATGCCATTGGTGTTATAGGACCTACAGCAAATAGTCGTGTTGTATTAGAAGGAAATTATAGCGGAACAGCTTCTAGATACACCACTTTTGTAGAGGGTATTCAAGACTATGTGGGTGATGATGTACGTGTTTACTATTCTGAAGGATGTCATTTGTTCCAAAATAGCATGTCAAATCTAGCATGGGAGGATGACAGAATATCAGAAGCTTTAATTGTAGCGGAGCAAAGTGATGTGGTTGTGATCTGTCTTGGATTAGATTCCACCATCGAAGGTGAGCAAGGTGATACGGGTAATGCTTTTGCAGGTGGGGATAAATTAAGCTTAGACTTAATTGGTAGACAACAATACTTATTACAGAAAGTTGTGGAAATAGGAAAACCTACCATTTTAGTCTTAAGTACTGGAAGTGCTATGTCGATAAATTATGCGGAGGAAAATTGCGCCGGTATTTTACAAACATGGTACCCAGGTGCAGAAGGTGGAAAAGCATTAGCACAACTTTTATTTGGAGAATATTCACCAAGTGGAAAACTGCCTGTTACATTTTATAAGACCACTGAAGAGCTTCCGGAGTTTGAAGACTATTCTATGAAGGGACGTACTTATCGTTATATGAAAAATGAAGCACTTTATCCTTTCGGGTATGGGCTTAATTATGCAAAGATAAGTGTTAAAAACGTAGAACTTAGTCCTAATGGTACTGAGGATAAAGTGGGATATCAGGTAAAAGTAAAGGTATCCAATGAATCAGATTGTGCAAGTCATGATGTTGTACAAGTTTATATCAAGGATATGGAATCACCTTTTGCAGTACCTAATTTTAACTTATGTGCATTTAAATCTATTTATTTAAAAGGAAATGAAACTCAGGAGCTTACATTTGAAATTGGCGAAAAGGCATTTTTAGTAGTTGATGAAGAAGGAAAAAGTTTTATTGACAGCAAACGTTTCCAAATATATGTGGGAACCTGTGCACCAGATCAAAGAAGTATATCATTAACGTCCACAACTCCTATTATGAAAGAAATAACATTATAAAGTGTTACTCGTCATCTTGTGTAGGACATTTATATGAGACGTGCTTAGGCAGAAGATATACGCCAGAGTTAATCATTTGAAAGAATTATTTTGAGGAAAGTTATAGACACAGGATGAAGTGCAAAGGGAGAGGGGATTTATATGAAAAAACAAAAATTAGTGGTGAAAAAAAACAATCTCATCAAAGGAAGCAAAGATAAGCTTAAAGACAAGATGAAAGCAAAGATGCAAGCAAAGATGCAAGATAAAGGTAAAGTGACGACTAAAAAGCGTAGTTCTATAAAAAAGAAGCTGATTTTGTCTTATATTCTTTGTGCTGTTGTACCATTAGTTATTGTCAATTTATTTTCATCTCACCAATCAAAAGTAACCGTTAAAGAAACAACGAGTCAACTCGCTGTGGAGATGGTAAAGCAAACAAGTGCAAATACCAGTTATTATACAGATGCTATAGAAAAAACCATAACCAGGATTATTGTTAATGATTTAAACTCTCCATCTAATAACCTGATTAATCAATATGTGTTACTTTCATTAAAGGCCAAAAACGACTTATCTAATTTTGATAGATACACCATTACTAAAAATATAGTATCACAAATTAATTACAGTGTTTCCCTGGATGAAACGATAGATGATATAGCTATTGTTTTAAATGACGGTGAGCTTATCTTATCAGGAATAGTACTTACCGAAGACGATTTAGAGAGATTTTCTGCAGAAGAGCTTTCTAAAGGCATTGTATGGCACACAGTTGATACCGAGCAAGGGAAAGAGATTTATGTTACCAAAGAGGTAGTTAATTTAAAAACGGGTAAGAATGTAGGTATTTTAGTTGTCAAAGCTAATGCTAAGGCACTGCAAGATAAAATCAATAGTATTAACCTCTTTGATAATTCTAATGTAAGCATTTTAAATTCAGAAGGGGAAGTTATCTGTTCAAATACCCAAAATGAAATGGACGAAGCAATAAGAACGAATCTTGACCTAGAGTCAGAGGTGACCTCCAAGCAAATGAGTGGTGCTTTAGTGGCAAGCGCAAAAACCAACAATGGATGGCTTGTTGTGGCTGAAATACCACAAAAAATGTTGACCCATAGAATTGATCAAGTGGTTAATATTATATGGATTATCATACTGATTATAGCCATACTTGCTGTTTTTATAGGACAAATCATATCAAAGGGTATCGTTGATTCTGTTAAACAACTCAAAAAGCTTATGAAAAAAGCAGAAGAGGGAGATTTAACTGTCGTAGCATCTATTAAAGGAAAGGATGAGATGGCAGAACTGGGAAGTAGCTTTAATCACATGATTGAAAATATTAAACAGCTGTTAAAAGAAGCTAAAAATACAGTGGAGCATAGTTTGGAAGCTGCGCATTTACTTAAGAAGAATACCAGTGGTTCTATGGAAGGTTTTTCACAGCTGGCATTATCTATTGAAAGTATAGCCGAAGGTTCAAATAGTCAAGCGGAGGACACACAAAAAAGTGTGGCTGTGATGGAGGAACTATCAAATAGTATACAGTTTGTCATAGAAGATACGAAGCAGCTCATAAGCTATACCAAAGGCACAAGGCAAGTTATTGATCATGCAAGTGAAAATATGCAAATCTTAAATACCACCGTAAGTTCTACCCATGAGGTATCAGGTGAGATTAGTCACAGTATTACGGAGCTTAATGCCTTAACAAAGACCATTGGAGAAATCATGAGGTTTTTAGATGATATTAGCGAACGAACCAATTTACTTGCACTTAATGCTAGCATAGAAGCAGCAAGGGCTGGGGCTGCAGGTAAAGGCTTTGCTGTTGTGGCTGATGAAGTAAGAAATTTAGCAACACAGTCTAAGGAATCCTCAAATCATGTTAAAGATGCGCTAAAGCGTATTGAATCGAAAGTGCTACATACCTCTGAATTGGTGATTAAATCAAATCAATTACTAGAAAAACAAGAAGAGGCAGTTGGTAAAACCCATGAGTCATTAAATCAGATGATTGAAGGATTACAGGGTATGAATAAAGGACTTGAGTATGTAAATAATAGAATTGAGCTAATGACTAAGTGTAAAGATGAAATGAGTCACAAAATCGAGAATATTGCAGTTGTTAACGAGGAAAATGCGGCTACTGTTGAAGAGGTTAATGCCTTAAGTGAAGAACAACATTGCATTGTGGCACAATTTGAGCATTTGGCCGATGAGCTATTAATGACAATCAATAGACTAGAAAAGAGTGTAGCTACCTTTGTGGTATCTGACAAATAAAAGGAAGGAGCCTAGTCATGGAATTTAGTAGTACTGAGATGACATTAAAGACAGGCAAAGAAATAGTCAAATATACATTAGAAAATGATCAGGGTATGAAAGTAGAAGTCCTTAATTTAGGTGCAACGTTAACCAAAGTGATGGTACCTGATCAGAACGGTAATTTTGAAAATGTTGTGCTAGAATGGCAGGATGTGAATGTTTATGAACAAAATCCTGGTTATATAGGAGCGGTTGTAGGAAGAGTCGCTGGGCGTATTTCACAGGCAAAAATTACACTAGACGAAAAAGTTTATCCCCTTACAAAAAATGAAAATAGTAATATACTACATGGTGGCATAGAAGGCTTTCATAGTAAGTTGTGGCAAGGAGAAGATATAAGTACCCAGGAGGAAGCAAGGCTGAAGCTAAGCTATTATAGCAAAGATAAAGAAGAAGGTTTCCCGGGAAATATGCAAGTGACAGTCATTTATAGTCTCAATAACGACAATGAACTTACGATTCGTTATGAAGCGACTACGGATAAGCTTACAGTAGTTAATCTTACTAACCATGCTTACTTTAATTTATCTGGAGATGGAAAGCGTTCTATTTTAGATCAAGAAGTATTCATTGATAGTGATAAGATTCTAGAGCTAGATAAAGAATCTATACCAACAGGAAAGAATCTCCTTGTAGATGAAGAGAAAGCATTTGATTTTAGACAATCTAAGCCTTTAGGAAGGGATATTTCTGCGGACTCCCTTCAGCTAAAATATGGAAAGGGCTATGATCATCTATGGGTATTAAACCAAAGTGATCAAGCAGCCATAGCATTATATGACCCTATTTCTAAACGTTGTATGGAAATCACGACAGATCAACCCTGTGTAGTGATGTATACTATGAATAATCCACCTAGCGAGAGGCTAAACATAGCCAATCAGGAAATACGATATGGCGTATGCTTTGAGACACAAAAGCGTGCTATTGGCTATAATGAGGTTTTCAAAGAAGATACATTACTTCGTCCAAATGAAGTATATACTGCCCAAACAAAGTATAGATTCACAACGAGATAAAGTTGTAGGTATGTTTTATTAAATAAGGTAACAATTAAAAATTACAATATAAAAATTATTTAGGAGGCAACACAATGAAATTATTTGTAGACACAGCTAATACCGAAGAAATACGCAAGGCAAACGACTTAGGAGTAATTTGTGGTGTAACAACTAACCCATCACTTATTGCACGTGAAGGTTTAGAATTTAAATCTGTTATTAAAGAAATTACAGATATAGTAGATGGACCTATCAGTGCAGAGGTTATTTCTCTTGAGGCACCTAAAATGGTGGAGGAAGCTTTAGAGCTTGTTAAAATACACAAGAATATTGTTATTAAATTACCAATGACAGAAGAAGGCTTAAAGGCAACAAAACAGTTAACAGCAAAAGGCATTCGTACAAATGTAACCCTTATCTTCTCACCAGCTCAAGCCCTTCTTGCAGCTAGAGCAGGAGCTACCTATGTAAGTCCTTTCTTAGGACGTCTTGACGATGTGGGAACAGAGGGAATGCAACTCGTAAGAGACATTGCTGAGATATTTGACATACATGGTATTGATACAGAAATTATTGCTGCTAGCGTACGTAGTCCATTACACGTAGTAGATGCAGCAAAAGCAGGTGCTCATATTGCAACTGTTCCTTACAATGTTATTGTTCAAATGACAAAACACCCACTTACCGACAATGGTATCCAAAGATTTCTTAAGGATTGGGAAGGTTTAGAACAAAAACTTAACTAATTGCCAGATAAGGTATATAATTAAAGAGATGGAGTCATTCTGGGTGTGCAGTGTTTTTTTTGCACACCTAGAATTGCGATAATAAAATTATAGATTGGAAAGGATATTCAAAATGAAAATTGAGCAAAAAACGATTAATACGATCCGTGTACTAGCAGCAGAAGCTGTGCAAAAAGCTAATTCAGGACATCCTGGTTTACCTCTTGGTTCAGCACCAATGGCATATACTTTATGGGCTAATATGGCACATAATCCTAAGAACCCTAATTGGAAAAATAGAGATCGTTTTATTCTTTCAGCAGGACATGGTTCAGCTTTACTTTACTCTTTATTACACGTATTTAATTATGGATTATCTAAAGAAGACTTAAGTAACTTCCGTCAAGAAGGTAGCTTAACTCCAGGACATCCTGAATATGGTCATACTGTTGGTGTAGAAGCAACTACTGGTCCTTTGGGACAAGGTATCGCTATGGCAGTAGGTATGGCTATGGCAGAAAAACATTTGGCATCAGAGTTCAACAAGGATGGATATCCTATTGTTGATCACTATACCTATACACTAGTAGGTGATGGTTGCTTAATGGAGGGAATCTCTTATGAGGCAGCAGCACTAGCAGGCACCCTTAAATTAGGTAAACTTATTGTTTTATATGATTCAAATAATATTACCATTGAAGGTAATACAAGCATTGCCTTTAAAGAAAATGTAAGAGCACGTTTTGAAGCGCAAGGCTTTGAAACTTTCTTAGTGGAAGATGGAAATGATACAGCTGCTATAGAAAAAGCAATAGCAGCAGCAAAAAACAATTTAGAAAAGCCAAGCTTTATTGAAATTAAAACACAAATTGGTTATGGTTGTCCTAAAAAACAAGGTAAGGCAGCAGCCCATGGAGAACCACTAGGCATAGAAAATATTGCTGAAATGAGAGCCTTCTTAGAGCATCACGACAAGGAGTTCTTCGTAGAAGATGAAGTAAAACAACATATTAATGCATTAAATGAAAAGGGAGCAGCTAAGGAAGCTGATTGGAATAAGCTTTTTGAAAGCTATACAAAAGAGTATCCTGAGCTCGCTAAGAAATGGGCAGCATGGCATAGTGAAGAAGAGATTAGCTTAGATATCTATGAAAAGTATACAGATACAAGCAAAAAAATGGCTACTCGTGTAGCTTCTTTCGAAGTGATTAATCATATGGCAGAAGTAGTAGATAATATGATCGGAGGTTCAGCTGACCTTGCACCTTCTACTAAGACTTATATGAATGGTAAGGGTGACTTCAGTAGCGAAGATTATACAGGACGTAATCTTCACTTTGGTATTCGTGAGCATGCAATGGGAGCTGTTGCAAATGGTATCGCTCTTCATGGTGGACTCAAAACCTTCTGTTCAACCTTCTTTGTATTCTGCGATTATATGAAGAATCCAATGAGACTTGCTTCACTTATGAAATTACCAGTAACCTATGTGTTAACACATGATAGCATTGGTGTAGGAGAAGACGGACCTACTCATCAACCTATTGAGCAGCTTGCAATGCTTCGTAGTACACCAAATTTAGTAACCTTTAGACCAGCTGATGCTAAAGAAACAATTGCAGCTTGGGAATACGCATTAAATAGCAAAACTGAGCCAGTGGCTATTGTACTTTCAAGACAAGACTTACCATTCCTTGAGAAATCAGGAAAAGAAGCTAAAAAAGGTGCATATGTAGTAGCTGGAGTAGAATCAAAGGATGCTGATGTGATTCTTATTGCAACTGGTTCAGAAGTAAAATTAATAGTAGGCGCTGTAGAAGAACTTGCATCTCAAGGAATTAAAGCTACAGCTGTAAGTATGCCATCAATGGATGCTTTCGAAGAACAATCAGAGGATTATAAAGATATGATTTTACCAGCAAATAAAACAAAACGTGTAGTCGTAGAAGCACTCACATCTTTTGGCTGGCATAAATATACTGGCTTTGAAGGCAAAGTGATTTCATTAGATCACTTTGGTGAATCAGCGCCAGCAGATAAGATTTTTGCGAAAAATGGCTTTACAGTAGAAAATGTAGTAAATCAAGCTAAACAGATCTTGAATAAATAGTATGATTTAGAGTCAACTCATAAGCTAATCTTTCCTATGTATTGCAGTAGTTATTTCGTTTTACATTTGCAAAGGTTGCTTATGAGTTTTTTTGAAAACACCTATTGTAGTAATATATGTGATTTGATATAAATATAAAAGTATTTTTAGGAAAATGGGTGATTATATGAAGGATAGAAAAGGATTGAACTTACCTAAGCTCATCAGTGATGGTATGATTTTGCAAAGAGATCAAGTAATAAAGCTATGGGGATATGCTGATGAGGGACAAAATATAACCATCAAATTTCTTGATGAGCGATACAAAGTGGTGGCTGATTCAAATGGAAGGTGGCAGGTGAACTTAGGCCCTTTGGCAGCAGGTGGACCCTACGAGATGGAGTTTGTAGCAGACAAGCATATCATTATACACGATATCTTGATAGGCGATATATGGCTTTGTGGTGGTCAGTCCAATATGGAGCTACCTGTCTTGCGAGTTATGGAGCGGTATAGTGATGAAGTCAGTAGCTATCAAAATCCTTGTATTAGAATGTTTAGGGTACCTATGGTATATGATTTTGCTTCACCTTTGGAAGAATTAGCTGGTGGTGTATGGCAACTATTAAATCAAGAAAATGTGCTGGATTTTACAGCAACAGGATATTTTTTCGCTAAGGCATTATTTGCAGCGCATCAAGTGCCAATAGGATTAATACATACAGCCCTTGGTGGCACCCCGGCAGAAGCATGGATTAGTGAAGAAGGACTTAAAACCTTTCCTACCTATCTAGAAGAAGCAGCCAAGTATGCCGATAATCATTATGCTAAGTATGTGCTTGATGAAGATGAAAAAAGAATTAAGTCCTGGCAAGATGACTTAGATCGAGCTGACAGGCTACTTGCTAGAGGTGAGGAACAATGCGCTGCCTCACAGTATGATGACCAGGGCTGGTCTGTATTCAATATTCCCGGATTTTGGAATGAGGGGGAAATGAATCAAGATGCAGGTGCAATATGGTTTAGAAGGCAAATTGATGTGCCAGCTAAGATGTGCCGTCAAGATGCTAGACTTTTATTAGGTACTATTGTAGATAGTGATACGATTTATTTAAATGGCTATAAGATAGGGGAGACAGGATATAAATATCCGCCTAGAATATATCCTATTCCAGAGGGTGTTCTAAAAGAAGGGAAAAATACCCTTATCATACGTGTGGTTTGGTGGCAAAAGAAAGGTGGCTTCACACCAGATAAGCCTTTCTGCCTTCAAGCTGGCGATGATTGTATTGACCTAAAAGGAGAATGGCAGTACAAAATAGGAGCAAAGATGCCTGAGCTATCCCCACAAATCTTCTTGCAATATAAACCACTGGGCGTATATAATGGCATGATTTGGCCTTTGAGAAATATGAAGCTTAAGGGTGTGATCTGGTATCAGGGTGAATCCAACACACATCAGCCACAAGTTTACGGAGATTTGTTTAGAGCGCTAATTGGCGATTGGAGAAATACATGGCAAAATCAAGAATTGCCTTTTATTTATGTGCAACTACCTAATTTTGACTCACCAGAAGAATCAGAAGACGAAAAGCTATTAACAAAGGATAATTGGCCTCTCCTTAGAGAGGCTCAGCTTGAAACCTTACAGGTGCCAAATACAGGAATGGCAGTTGCCATAGATGTGGGAGAGTGGAATGATTTACATCCACTTAATAAAAAGGATATCGGTGAAAGATTGGCTTTGCATGCAAGAGCTATTGCCTATCATGAAGACCTTGTCTATAGTGGCCCTTTATTAAAAGAGGCTAGAATAGAGGAGGATAAAGTGGTTCTTTCCTTTAATCATGTGGGCAGTGGTTTGGCTATTTTGGGCGAAGAACTTAAGGGTTTCACGATATCTGCAGATGGAAAGTGCTTCGTTAATGCAAGAGCTCAGATCAGGGAGCAACAAGTTGTTGTTTGGCAGGAGAGCGTCATGAACCCTGTTGAAGTAAGATATGGGTGGGAGAATAATCCACAGCAAGCTAATTTGTACAACAAGGAAGCCTTACCAGCATCACCTTTTAGAGTGAGCATCTAAAGGCTAATGACAAAGAGACTGCAGTGGTGCTCGTGCACAGCAGTTTTTTTAATAGTATAAAGTTATGTAGCTTATGCTATATAGAGTATGCCAAAATTTATTTTAAAAGAAAATGAGGTAAAAAAGGATGAAAAAATGGTCATATTCAGACTTGAAAATTTCAATTAAGCTATCTGTTATGTATGTATGTTTTTTAGTGATATCCTTAAGTATTTCATTGGCAATCTATATGCATATAAGCAATCGTATAACCGTGGAAAAAAACATTGATTTATCCATGAGAACGTTATATTCATTGGAAGCTTCTATTTATAATTTGGTTAATAATATAAGCTATAATTCCAGAATTATTATGGCAAACAATGAAATTCAGCAAATTATTAGTGATGAGGATAAAGTACTGCAGGTTACGAATCAGCAAACCATCTCTAAAATTATGGTGAGATTGAGTTATTCTGTGCCTTACTTTGAATCTATTTACCTATTCGACAATTATGGAAATACCTATGGAGCGGACAAGAAGGGATTTAAGGCGTATAATTTTGAATTAGTCAAAACAGCTGACTGGTATAAAAAGGTTAAGGAAAAGGATGGCTATTACATACTTGAGTTAAATGCCAATCATATCTTTTCTGATAATAGACAAGAAAATAGTGTGGCACTTATTAGAATCATTAATGATACAATCACTATGAAACCTATAGGGCTTTTGATGATTAATATTTCTCAGGATGTATTTATGAATAATTATTATGAGGCTTCTAAAGAGTATAGCCCCAATATATTGCTACTTAATGAAGCGGATGAAATCATATCTGCCAAGGGTGATATGACATTGGATACCGTAAAGGCAGCATTTCCTGATGGCTTTACGGAGGAAAAAGGGTCAAAGGTCATCCTATTAGGAAATAAAAAATTTCTATGTTCATACATTCATATTTCAGAGTATAACTGGAAGGCTGTAGTAAGCATTCCCCTTCAAGAAATGGAAAAAGAGCTTTATCAGGTTCTTTTCATCATGATTAGTGTTTTTAGCGGTATTTTTTTACTGATTTGTTTTTTGATTATGTCCAAGACCATTACAAATCCTATCAACAAATTAGTGCATTCTATGAAGCAATTGGAAACGGGTAGATTTGTGAAGGTGGATATGAAGCTAGGAAATGATGAGATTGGTAAACTAAAGGACAATTATAATATCATGGTAGACGAAATTGAGAAATTGATTCATAAAATCTATCAAGAACAGAAGTTTAAGCGAAAGGCAGAGCTTAGAGTTTTGCAGGAGCAGGTTAAACCCCACTTTTTATACAACACCATTGATGCCATGAGATACTTAGCTTACTCTGAGCAGTATAAAGAACTTTGTGAAGCACTTGAAGCCTTTGGGAGCTATTATCGCACCAGTTTAAGTAAAGGTAGAGAAATCATATCCGTTAAGAAGGAAATAGAGATTGTACGAGATTATTTGTACTTACAAAAAATGAGGTATGGAGAGATCTTACAAACTGTATTTGAGATAGATGAGAAGGTTCTAGGTTATGATGTACCTAAACTGATTTTGCAGCCATTAGTAGAAAATGCTATATACCATGGCATCAAGCCCAAGATGGAAAAGGGGACCATTTATATTCGTGCCTTCCTAAAAGATGACATGGTTGTTTTTGAAGTAGAAGATGATGGCTTAGGCATGAGTCAGGAGGAACTCTTGAATCTAAAAACAGAGAAGCTTGAAAAAAATATGAAAAGCTTTGGTTTAAGAGGAACTTGTGAAAGGTTGAGTATTTATTATGAGAGAGCGGACTTGTATTGTATTGAAAGCGAAAAGAATGTAGGCACAAAGATTACATTTAAAATTCCAATAGGCATAAGGGGGAAGGAAAATGATCAAACTAATTATAGTAGATGATGAGGAAAAAACGAGAAATCTCATCAAATTACTTATAGATAAAGAATTAGGTATTACTTTAGTAGGAGAAGCATCTAATGGTCAAGAAGGGCTAGAACTTATTAAGGACAGGTGCCCAGATATTGTCATAACTGATATTAGAATGCCTTGTATGGATGGATTGATCTTTACTGAAAAGGCGCTCAAGTATAGGTCTAATTTAATGATTATCATGATTAGTGCCTATGAGGATTTTGATTACGCTAGGCAAGCTATCAGACTAGGTGTATCAGATTATCTACTAAAACCTATTAAAAAAAGTGAGCTTAATGGGGCATTAGAAAAAACCATTGCCCAAATAAAAGAAGCTAGAGTTAAATATGGAATTGATGAAGAGCAGGAAGCACCAGTATCTTTGATTCAAAAGGTTTTAGAATATGTCACACAGCACATAGGAGATGAGAGTTTATCCCTAGCTTACACAGCAAGTTGTTTTTACGTTAATCCAAGTTACCTCAGCAGAATCTTTAAAAGCTATGTAGGAGATTCCTTTGTCGAATATTTAACCAAAATAAGAATAGAAAAAGCAGTATGGTATCTAGAAAACACGGATAAAAAAGCCTATGAAATTGCAGAACTAGTGGGTATTAGTGATGCCGCATATTTCGGCAAATGTTTCAAAAAGTATAAGGGTGTATCTATCAATCATTATAAGAAGTTGATAAAAGGATATAAGTCCTAGTAGTACTTTTGGTAAAAATATTACTATTTTTAAAAAGAATAGCACATATACTTATGCATAAATAACATATATAATAAGTGTATGTTAAAGCAAAAACAAGTACAATAAAATATTGGAGGGAGAAAGACATGGGAAAATTAAGAAAAGCAGCAACTCTTCTAATCTCAACCTTAATGATATCTACTATGGTTGGGTGTGCTGGTGGTACTACTACAAAGCCCGCGGGGGACAAAGCACAGGACACTACACAAACTTCAGAAAAGCCTGCTACAGATGAAAAAGCTTCTGACGAAGTCATTACATTAAATATGTGGCATATTTGGGCAGCTGAGAGTGAATCAAGTAAAGTTCCATTTGAGACAGCAGTTAAAGAGTTCAACGAAGAAAATCCTAACATCCAAGTAGTATTAGATGCTACAGAAAATGAAGCTTACAAGACAAAGATGACAGCTACAATTGCAGCTAACGAAGCACCTGATATTTATTTCTATTGGGGCGGCGGCTATATGAAGAATATAGTAGATGCTGGAAAAGTACTTGCTTTAGATGATTATCTTGATCAAGCAACAAAGGATAAAATCTTAAACGGAACACTTACTAATATGATCTTTGACGGCAAAACATATGGTATTGGAC
>JAEXBC010000340.1 GCA_023457875.1 Bacillota bacterium
AAACACAATAAGATTTTCACCGCTGGTTAAATAAACGCGCTGCTCTTGTTTTTTAAAGTCCACCTTAGCTCCCATTTTTTCAAAAACCTCCCTGGCTGGTACAAGGACATGGCTATTAATCTGAACAGGGGGCATTTGCGTTGTTTCTGTCAGTGCGCCATTTATATAAAGACTGATTGGCACATAATCATATGCATGCGCCACACCATCATAAAAAAGTTCCATTTTTTCTGCATAGGCCGCAGTATATGATAAACACAAAACTACAAGTATCATCAAAGTTTTTAATCCGATACGCTTCATTTTACTTTTACCTCCCATTTTCCATATAAACTAATCCTATTATATCAGAAAATGTTATATTTTCCTAACTAGATACTCATTATTTTATATTACTTTTAAGTTACTGATTTATTACAGATAATAAAATCGTATCGAAAAAGCTGTCACACAATGAATTTTGTTCATTGCATGACAGCCCTATGTGCCTATTTATTAACTTATAAGCCCTTTGCTTTCTTAGTACACGCCTTCATCGCTTCAATGATACAACTACGTAAGCCCTTTTCTTCTAAAACACGAACAGCTTCTATCGTGGTTCCGCCTGGAGAACAAACCATATCCTTTAACTCCCCTGGATGTTTACCTGTTTCTAATACCATCTTAGCGCTACCTAAAACTGCTTGCGCCGCAAATTGATAGGCCTGCGCTCTTGGCATTCCATCAGCCACTGCAGCATCTGCCATGGCCTCAATGAGTATAAAGATATATGCTGGTGAGCTTCCGCTTACTGAAACCACTACATCCATTAAATGTTCACTAATGACTTCTACCTTTCCAAAACCACTTAAAATATGGCAAATAGCACTTAGTTCTTCTTCATTTACCTGAGCATTATTGCATACTGCTGTAATCCCTTCTCCAACCAAAGCTGGTGTATTCGGCATTGCACGTATTAATTTTACCTTCTTTTCAAACAAATCTTCTAACCGAGTAAGGGTTTGTCCTGGAGCAATCGTTACAATGATTTGGTTTTCACTTACATCCTCTTTTATTTCCTTAATCACACTTTGATAATACTGGGGCTTCACTGCTAAAACAATGATTTCTGATTGCTTAACAACTTCCTTGTTGTTAGCAGTAGTCTGTACCCCTAACATGGAGGCTACATCTTCTAAAACACTACCACTTACATCAGAAACAATCACTTCTTCTTTAGCAACAATACCGTTATTTAAAATTCCACCAAGCATGGCTTTAGCCATATTACCCGCACCAATAAATCCTATTTTCATCTTCTCATCTCCTGTTTAATTAATAGCTATGATATCATCTTGATCTGTAAAAGCAGGAATAAAGCTTTCATCTGCTGTATCCCCTTCTTGAATAAAGCCATTCTCAATCCCTAATGTTATAGCATACTCTGTTAACCACTCATAATGACGCACATCAAGCTTTTGGTTAAGTTCTTTTATATGCTTTACTTGCTCTAAGGGCGTATATTGATTCAATAAACTGATATAAATCTGTTCCTTGAAGGTACTTGCTAAATACGCTACAATCTTCTTTGAATCAAAAAGCAAATGGGGTAACATCAAATGTCTGACAATGACACCCTTTTGCATGATTCCTTCTTCATCAAAGGTGGCTTTTCCTACTTGTCTAACCATTTCAGTTACTGTACTTTGGGCATATTCTCTATAATGGGGTGCTTTAGAATACTTTTCACCATAAGTGGACTTGAAGTATTTAAAGTCTGGCAAATAAATATCTATATAACCCTCTAATAATTTCAGCGTATCAATGGACTCATATCCACTACTATTATATACTACTGGCAAATGAAATCCCTTTTTCCGCGCATAATCCATCCCCTCAATAATCTGAGGAGCATAGTGAGTGGGTGTTACTAAATTAATATTATGAGCCCCTTCACATTGGAGACGCAGAAAAATCTCACCTAACGCTTCACTCGTTATCTCCTTGCCAACTCCACTAGTGCTAATCTCATGATTTTGGCAATAAACACACTTTAGGGTACAATGGGAAAAAAACACAGTTCCTGAACCTCTTGTTCCTGACAAACAAGGTTCCTCCCAATGGTGAAGATCTGCCCTAGCAATTTTCACCTTGTCACCTGCCTGACAAAAGCCTTTTTCTCCATTTAAACGATTGACACTGCACTGCCTGGGACATAATTGACATGCCTTTAATAATAGCTGTAGTTCTTCCTTCAACGCTTTTATCCTTTCTGTTCATAACGCCCTACAATATAAATATCAGCTTCCTCCTGCAAATTCATTTTATACCAAGAAGAGTCTTTACTTTCTATATTATGAATTACCCTAATTAAAGGCTTTTTAATGTTCTGAGCGAAATTTTTTTCTACAATACCAATTTGCCCTGTACTTAGCTTTACCATGCTTCCAACTGGATAAAAGGCAAAGGTTCCTTCTATAACCTCTCTAATTTGAGGGTTAATTTTTTCTGTCTGTGCGATTTTAAATACTTCATTGATGGGTAACCCTTGTCTATAGCAACGATCTGATATGAGCGCATGAAATAGGTCACAAGCCGCTACTATTTTTGTCCCAATATGCAAGTCTTCACCTTTACCTAGTGGATAGCCTGAGCCATCCTCTCTTTCATGATGGCAAAGTACAATGAGTTTGGTGACCGCACTTAAGGCTCTTATCTCCTTAATCATTTTATAACCTACTTCTGTATGGGTCTTAACCAGCTCATATTCCTCTTTTGACAAACGATCTGCCTTGTTTAAAATATTCTTCGGCAAAATAATTTTTCCAATATCATGAATTAATGCGCCCATAACAATTTGTTCCTTAAGATAAAGGTTGAATTTTAATCTATCACATACAAGTGCTGCCAAAATTGCCACACTAATACAGTGCTCGTAAGTATATAAATGATTACATTTCAAATCTGCAAGCTCGCACACCACTTCTTTTTTCCCAAGTTCCTCAATAAGGACTTGTGTTACATTAGCTAAATTTTCTGTATCTAACTCTAAATGATTTTGCAACTTATCAAATTCGCCTCTGATATCTTGTGCCATCTTTTTTCGAATAGTTGGTGTTACAATATCTACTGGCTCAATTCCCTTAGATATTTCATCTTCTATGTATACCTCTTTAATATCTCTTTCAATCAACTTCGTCTTAAATGCTTCTCTAAATGTTGTTGCTGCACGTAGTAGCATGCCACCATCATCACTAATAATATCTTTAGCAATGATGTCACCATCCTGTAGCCCACTCGTTGGCACTAAACGCATATGCCCACCCCAGTTTCTATATGTATTCTTTATATTCCATTATTTATGCTTTTATTATGTATGCTTTTATTCTTTCGGCTGTTGTTAAT
>JAEXBC010000341.1 GCA_023457875.1 Bacillota bacterium
AATTAGCACATAAAGAAATCTACCAAACGTTCAAATCCAAGATTATTAATTTTAATCAGGAAAAAGTGAATCAGGAGTATCAAGAGTACATGGACGTACTATTAAAGCAAACCATTCGTTTTCTTCATGAAAGCAGTAGTATCTCTGATTTCGAGACGGGATTTGAAATTGCTGTGAGGCTAGAAAAAGATACCATTTTATTTCTGAGCGAGCTACGTTCTATCGTGGATGCAAGTTTTTATGAGGAAATTGACCATATTATTTCACAAGAACAGAGCCATTTAAAAGCGCTATATCAATTTGAAAAAAACATACAATAATGTAGCTATAGCTACAGAACGTTTATTGTTACCATGCTATGATTTAATTAAAGTATGAAAAAGATGAAACAATGCTTTGATTAAATTTTATGGAGGAACAAGAGATGAGTATGTTTTGCTATCAATGTCAAGAAGCTGCAAAAGGAAAAGGATGTAATATATCCGGAGTATGTGGTAAGACACCCGAAGTTGCCAATTTACAAGACTTGTTGATTTATACAGTAAAGGGAATATCAGAAATTGTAGTAAAAGGAAAGCTTGATGTAAAAGGGCTTGGTAAAGTGAATGAAATGGTTCTTGATAGCTTGTTTAAAACAATTACTAATGCAAATTTTGATTCACAAGCGATTACAGAACAGATAAAAAGAAATATTATAGTACGTGATGCATTGGCATCTAAGGTTAGTGTGCAACTTTCAGATGCTGCAACATTCAAGATAGATTTTGCAGCAGATACGACTGGTTTGCTACAACTAGCAAAGAAATTGTTTACAGGAAAAGGGAAAGCAACCTCATTATCTGAAAAAGCAGAAATGGTTGGTGTACTAACAACTGAAAACGAAGATATTCGTTCCCTCAGAGAATTGATTACTTACGGTATAAAAGGTTATGCTGCGTATACCCATCACGCCCTTAATTTAGGGAAAGAAGATATTGATTTATATGCATTTGTTTACGAGGCAATGGCAGCAACGCTTGATGATAGTTTGACGGTAGATCAATTAGTAGCGCTTACTCTGAAAACAGGGGAGTATGGCGTTAAGGCAATGGCATTACTTGATGCAGCTAATACTGAGAGATTTGGAAATCCGGAATTAACAACTGTAAACATAGGAACAAGAAATAATCCTGCAATATTGATTTCAGGCCATGATTTAAATGACTTGGAACAGCTTTTGGAACAAACCCAAGGAACGGGTGTGGATGTATATACACATAGCGAAATGCTTCCAGCGAATTATTATCCAAAATTCAAGAAATATGAAAATCTTGTTGGAAATTATGGGAATGCATGGTGGAAACAGAAAGAAGAATTTGCGACATTTAATGGACCGATTCTTTTTACAACAAACTGTATTGTACCTCCGAAAGATGGTTCTGAAAAAAGAATCTTTACAACGGGTTCGGCAGGATACCCAGGTTCAAAGCATATTGTAGCAGATGCCAACGGAAAGAAAGATTTTAGTTCGATTATTGCACTTGCAAAAACGTTACCTGCTCCTACTCAGATTGAGTCAGGAACCATTGTTGGTGGATTTGCACATGCGCAGGTATTTGCCTTAGCAGATAAGGTAGTTGATGCAGTAAAAACAGGCGCAATCAAAAAATTCTTTGTTATGGCAGGCTGTGATGGCAGAATGAAGGATCGAGATTACTATACAAATTTCGCCAAGCAGCTTCCTAACGATACTGTGATCCTTACTGCTGGATGTGCAAAATATAGATATAATAAGTTGCCTCTTGGCGATATTGGTGGGATCCCTAGAGTTTTGGATGCAGGTCAATGTAATGATTCCTATTCTCTTGCAGTCATGGCACTAAAACTAAAAGAAATTTTTGAACTCAATGATATTAATGAGCTACCAATCGCATATAATATTGCTTGGTATGAACAAAAAGCAGTTATTGTATTACTTGCATTATTGTACTTAGGTGTAAAAAATATTCACCTTGGTCCTACATTGCCAGCATTCTTGTCTCCAAATGTAGCAAAAGTACTCATTGATACATTTGGTATAGCAGGTATTGGAACTGTAGAAGATGACTTGAAATTATTTTTAGCATAAATAAGAATCAGAAAAATCCCGAAAGTTACGTAAAAGTAGTTTTTGGGATTTTTTATTCAATCAAGTGCAAGTAAAGTATATTTACATTAAATAGAGAAGGGAATGGTAACAAGGATGAATTTAAACAATTATTTGGAACAGCATAAGACAGTGGAATCAGAAATTACTACTATTAAATCACTGATAAATACGAATGATGTGCAACAGAATGCAGGAGATATCGCACTACACATAAGCACTCTTGCAGGAAAGATAAGAATTCATTTATTAATGGAAGATAAATATTTATATCCTAATTTGCAAAAAAGTGATGACGAACGAGTAAAAAGACTAGCGAAAGATTACCAAAAAGAAATGGGCAATCTTTCAGAAAAATTTATTGCTTATAAGGATAAGTATAATACAAAACAAAAAATTGCGCAGAATCTGTCAACTATAGAGCAAGAAACAACAGATATCTTTCTAGTGATTGAAAAACGGATTCAAAGAGAAGAAAAAGAATTATATAAATTTATTTAAAACCAAATACAAAAAAAGCAATACAATATAAATTAATCCAAGGATTAGCAGAACAATTCTGGTTTTAACAATGTAATTGTACTTGTTTAAAAGTAATTACCCAATAACTTATGTATTTCATAAAATGAAGGAGTGAATGAGATGAGAGCAGAAATTGATAGAGATGGTTGTATATCTTGTGGACTTTGTGCATCTATATGTCCTGAAGTATTTCGTATGGGAGCTGATGGCCCAGCTGAAGTTTGTGTTGATCCTATACCAACAGAGGTAGAGGCATCTGCAATAGAAGCAGGAGACAGCTGTCCAGTATCAGTTATAACAGTTGAATAACATAAGTATTGCCTCACCATGAAATTTATTGATGAGGCAATACTTATATGGAGAAATAATAACAGAATGATATTTATTGCTACTTGTTTTTGAAAGGAGACAATAATGAATAAAAAAATTAACTTGAGTAATACTGTATATGAACTTTGCAAAGAGCATCCTGAAATAGCGGATATTCTAAGTGATTTAGGATTTCATGATATCTTGAAACCAGGAATGCTTCACACAGCTGGTCGTTTTATGACAATACCGAAAGGAGCTGTCATGAAAAAAATTAGTCTTGACAAAATCATAGAGACTTTGAAAGAACATGATTTTATAATAGTGGAGGAGCATTCTAAGTGAGTGAGTATATAAATAACAGAGAATTTCGTAAAAATACGATAAAAGACATCATTAAGCAACTTCATGAGGGAAAAACTGTAGGTGAAGTGAAAATCCAATTTGAAAAAGTATTTAAAGACGTATCAGCTACAGAGATATCAGAGGCAGAGGGGGCTCTTATTGCAGAAGGATTACCCGTTGAAGAAGTACAAAAATTATGTGATGTACATGCATCCATTTTTAAAGGTTCTATTGAAGAAATTCATCAACCCCAGGACCCTTCTTTTATATCTGGGCATCCAGTTAATATTCTTAAGCTGGAAAACAGAGAGATTGAAAAAATTATCAATAAAATTAGAACGCATATACCAGATGTAAACAGTCCTTTGGGAATTCAAAGTATTCGAGAGGGAATCGAGGAACTGGCAAAAGTTACTATTCATTATAAGAGAAAAGAAAATTTGCTATTCCCGTACATGGAGAAATATAGTATTACTGCGCCACCAAAAGTAATGTGGGGTGTTGACGATGAAATTCGAGTTTCTATAAAGGAAATAAAAGCAACTTTTACAGCGGAATTGATAGATACTGAAAAAGCAGTTTTAAAGCTTGAAGAAGTGCTTGAAAAAATTGAGGAAATGATATTCAAAGAAGAAAATATAATGATACCCATGCTAGTAGAAGTTATGACACAGGATGAGTGGAAACTGGTATCGGAAGAAAGTTCTGAGATTGGCTTTATCATTTCTGATATTCCCAAGTGGAAACCTGTTTTAAGTGATTCTGTGCCTGCAGAAAATAGCAGTAGACAAGAAGAAACAGATCAAGGTCTTATTCAATTGCCATCAGGGATTTTTAAACTTGAAGAATTGATCTGTATGCTTAATACGCTTCCTATGGATATTACCTTTGTTAATAAAGATGATGAAGTGAAATACTTTTCAGAAGGTAAGGAACGTGCGTTCCCTAGAACCAGGGCGATTATTGGTCGAAATGTATCAAATTGCCATCCACCAGCAAGTGTTCATGTTGTTGAAAAATTAGTGGAAGACTTTAAAGCAGGCATTAAAGATCAAGAAGACTTTTGGATTAAGGCAGGAGATAAGTATATTTTAATCCGTTACTATGCCGTTAGAAATGAGAGTAAAGAATATTTAGGTGTATTAGAGGTAACGCAGGATATTAAACCAATTCAGGAGATTTCAGGTGAAAAAAGATTATCATAATATCATAAGCAGATTATTCACTAATCTTTCCCATAAGACAGGTTGACAATTAATTATTTTCGGCATATCATAATAGTAATTAAATCTAAAGTAATTTCTAAGAACAAAAAGAGTACTTATAGTAGAAGGTTTCAGCGAGTCGGCGTTGGTGAAAGGTCCGATACAGGAAGCTATAAGGAATGGATTTGGGAGAAGCATGGTGAAAGAGGAGTAGCCAGAGCCGTAGGTTCTACGTTATAGGAACAGGATATCGTATGGTTTATACCGTATCCGGATAAGATGATGACCTTTAAAAATGCGTTTTAAAGGCATAAATTGGGTGGCACCGCGAGCTATATCGTCCCATGTTAGGATGATATAGCTTTTTTGTTTCCCAACAGTGTTCTCCAACTTGTTCATGAATCCTCTTGGTTTAAGAAAAACAATACTAATTGGAGGGATTGATTATGTTAAAAGATGTATTTGGAAATTTTGGAGGAGCCTATGTACCAGAGGCACAACAAAGAGCTTTAAAAGAGCTAGAAGAAATGTTTTTAAAATGTCGTGATGACGAAGGCTTTAATGCGGAGTTAGATTACTATTTAAAGGATTATGTAGGACGTGAATCTCCTTTATATTATGCTGAGAATTTAACCAAGGCTTGTGGCGGCGCAAAGATTTATTTAAAAAGAGAAGACCTTAATCATACAGGTGCTCACAAGATTAATAATGTGCTTGGTCAAGTATTACTTGCAAAACGTATGGGAAAAAAAGAAGTGATTGCAGAAACAGGAGCAGGACAACATGGTGTTGCAACAGCTACAGTAGCAGCATTAATGGGAATGAAATGTACTGTTTACATGGGCAAGGAAGATATGAAAAGGCAAGCACTTAATGTATTTAGAATGGAGATGTTAGGCGCTAAAGTAGTTCCAGCACTGTCCGGCACACAGACCTTAAAAGAGGCAGTAGATGAGGCGATTGAAGCATGGGTAAATGCTTCAGAAGATACTTTTTATGTTTTAGGTTCAGCAGTAGGACCTCACCCTTATCCAACGATTGTTAAGCATTTCCAAAAGGTGATTAGTGAAGAATCTAGAAGGCAGATTCTAGAAAAAGAAGGCAAAATGCCTAAGGCAGTTATTGCCTGCGTGGGTGGAGGAAGCAATGCCATTGGTTCCTTTGCGGCCTATTTAGAAGACTCAGAGGTTGAATTAATCGGCGTTGAAGCAGCAGGAAAAGGTATAGATACCCCAATGCATGCAGCAACTATTACAAAAGGTGAGCCAACTATTTTACACGGAATGAAAACCTTATGCGTTCTAGATGAAAATAAAGAAATAGCGCCTGTTTATTCTATTTCACCAGGATTAGATTATCCAGGAGTAGGACCAGAGCATGCTTATTTAAATGAAATTGGAAGAGCAAAATATGAATCAATTACGGATGCAGAGGCTGTTGAAGCCCTTCTTACACTTTGCAAAACTGAAGGAATTCTTCCAGCAATTGAAAGCTCCCATGCCCTTGCTTATGCCATGAAATATGCAGCTACTTGTAAAAAAGAAGAAAGCATTATCGTCACTGTATCTGGACGTGGTGATAAAGACGTTGAAGCAGTTGCTCAGTATATGAGCGAAAATTAAATCAAGGTGTTAATATACAAACTCTACGGAGCGTTTATTGAATGATATCCTTCAAGTGGTTATTCTTAATATAGGAGGTGAGCCAATATGGATTGCAATAGAGTTGGAAAGCTAATACTTAGTCTGCGCAAAGAGAAAAAGATGACCCAAAAGGAACTGGCTGATGCGATGAATATTAGCGATAAAACCATTTCTAAGTGGGAACGTGGCTTAGGTTGCCCTGATGTAACCTTACTTAGCGAGCTTTCTAAAATATTAGGTGTAAATATTGAAAAAATTCTATTGGGAGATTTACAGCCCAATGATGCAGATGGAGGAAACATGAGAAGAATAAAATTTTATAGATGCCCCAGTTGTGGAAATATATTGACAGCTACAGGTGAAGCAGAGGTATCTTGTTGTGGCAGGAAGCTTGAAGTCCTTACTGCCCAAAAGGCTGATGAAGCCCATACATTGAATATAGAGGAAATAGAGGATGATTTGTACATTACCTTTAGTCATGAAATGACTAAGCAACATTATATTAGTTTTGTAGCCTACGTGCTCTTCGACAGAGTGCTTTTAATCAAGCTATATCCTGAGCAAGGTGGCGAGGTGCGTTTTCATACGAGACAAAAGGGAAAATTGTATTTTTTCTGTAGCCAACATGGTTTATGGGTGCAGGAATAGGGATAAGGTGAACACAAATAGATCAAGAAACATATATTAGTTAAGTATCTTATATGGACTAAGTATATTGTATAGTTTTTTCAAAAGGCATATAATAGTTATTAAAAGAGAAAACAATAGGATATAAGATTGGGGACTGATATATGAGTGGATTAAAGGAACTATTAGAGAGTGCAGGATTTAGCGTTAGAACCATCTCCCAGATGATTTTACCTTTCCAAAGTTTAAATGCATTTATTATTAATGAAAACTTAAAGTTTGTATATGAAGAAGAAGCAGATGGAACCCTTATGATTAGGGAGATTAAGGTGGATGAAGGGTACTTAAATCTTGGTTATACCACCCGTTTATTATCCTTTCTTCATGAGCAAAATCGCTACAACGTCATTTTGCCCTTTGTGACAACACCTAAGCTGGTGCATATTTGTGACAAGTTGGGGATACAGAGGGATGATACTTGCGTAGAAAAATACGGGTATAATAGTGCCTTTTATGCGATTGCCAAAAACTATATTTTCTATGAAGGAAAGTATGGGCATTATGTAGTAAAGAAGCTAGAACAGTAAAAAAGAATGTCAAAAATAACCCATAAGATAATATATCAAAAGCCATGATAGTTAGCTAAACTATCATGGCTTTTGTATGTTTACTTAACGATTTAGTTAAGTTTAAATGAACTTTTTAATGGAACAATGCGGTTAAAGACAAGCTTTTCTGAGGTAGAGTATTTGCCATCTACACAGAAGAAACCATTTCTTACAAGTTGGAATTTATCAAGGGGCTTAGCATTTGCAAAAGCAACGTTTTCAATCAAGCCCTCTAATATTTCAAGTGAATGAGGGTTGATTTGCTCCAAGAAGTGTTTGCCTTCATTTTCTGGTGCATCGTCTAAAACAAGAGGCTCAAAAAGTCTAAACTGAGCTGGTAGAGCTGACGTGGCATCTACCCAATGGATGGTTGCTTTTACCTTACGTCCTGTAAAGCCAGAGCCGCTTTTGGTTTCTGGATCATAAGTACAATGTACTTCAATCACCTTACCTGACTCATCTTTAATTACATCCGTACATTTTACAAAGTAGGCACCCTTAAGACGAACCTCATTACCAGGATAAAGTCTAAAGTATTTTGGTGCAGGAACCTCCATGAAATCTTCCTCTTCAATATAAAGTTCGCGAGAAAATGGTATCATACGTGTACCTTGCTCAGGGTCCTTCGCATTGTTTTCAACCTCAAGAAATTCTGTTTGGCCCTCAGGATAGTTGGTAATTACAAGCTTGATGGGTTTTAGAACAGCCATGGCTAAGGTTGCTTTTGGCTGAAGATCTTCTCGAAGGAAGAAGTCTAGCATTTGGCTATCTACAGTAGAATCTGCCTTAGCGACGCCGATTTCTTTACAGAAGTTGCGAATTGAATCAGCAGTATAACCACGTCTACGAAGACCACAAATGGTAGGCATACGAGGATCATCCCAGCCGTCAACAACTTTTTCATCAACCAGTTGTTTGAGTTTTCGTTTACTCATGACGGTATTGGTCATATTAAGTCTTGCAAATTCAATTTGGCGAGGCTTTGCAGCCATCTCACATTCCTCTACTACCCAGTCATAAAGTGGACGGTGTGCTTCAAATTCTAAGGTACAAATGGAATGGGTAATCCCTTCTATGGCATCCTCAAGAGGATGAGCAAAGTCATACATAGGATAAATACACCATTTATCACCTGTATTGTGGTGAGTGGCATGGGCAATACGATAAATAATAGGGTCACGCATATTCATATTTGGAGACGCCATATCAATTTTTGCTCTAAGTACCTTTTCACCATCAGCAAATTCACCGTTTTTCATGCGTTCAAATAATTGTAAGTTTTCTTCCACACTTCTGCTTCGGTAAGGACTTTCTTTACCTGGTTCAGTAAGGGTACCGCGATACTCCTTTGCTTCCTCTGGTGTTAAGTCACAAACGTAGGCTTTTCCCTTTTTAATCAAAAGGACAGCGCGATTATACATTTCTTCAAAGTAGTTTGAAGCAAAAAGTTTATTGGACCATTGTACGCCTAACCATTTTACATCTTCTTCAATGGACTCGACATATTCTGTATCCTCTTTAATAGGATTTGTATCATCAAAACGAAGATTTGTTTTTCCGTGAAATTCTCCAGCTAAGCCAAAATTAATTAAGATTGATTTCGCATGGCCGATATGAAGATATCCATTTGGTTCTGGGGGAAAACGCGTAATAATTTCTTTATGTTTTCCAGATTCTAGGTCGTCGCAAATGATATTACGAATAAAATTAGATGAATTGTTCTCTAACGACATTTTTCTACCTCACTTATTATTTGTTTTATTGCAATATAAACATATGTAAAGTCACATACACTTATTTGACGGTTGAAATAATGATTATCCCTATATTCTAATCTAATATAACAAAAAAATAAAGGGATAGAAATTAAAAGTTAAAAAATATAGCTTATAGCGTCAATAAATTTGGGTTTCTATGAAAGATAAATGCTTTTGATTTGGTAGCCACTTTCATTGACGTATAAGGTAATGTCGCCGATATAGTCACCTGACTCAGGAAGGGTGGCATCATTCCAAAGGGTACTGGAAATGGATTTAGTACCGAAGGTTGCTATTACTTCGGAAATACGGTGGTTTTTAGCATATTTTGTACTAAACTTTAATGAGGCATCCTTAATGAGTAAAATGGGCGTCGCATTACTAGCACCTGTTGGGATGAAAAGCTTTAATTGCTTTTCTAATGCTTCAAAATCATAATTTTCAGTAGCTTTGATACATTTGTCTACATAAATTTTAGGCGTCTTATCGTCCTCGGTCAAAGTTGATGCGGCATTAACGGCAGTCTTGAAGGCTTCAATTTGTTCTATAGAGGAAGCTTTAAGACCACAAGCCATAGGATGACCGCCGCCACCATCTAATAGATGAAGGTAGGGTTTAAAGCTTTCAAACATATCATAGGCTTCAATAGAACGGCCAGAGCCTTTATAGGTACCGTTGATGGTACGAGAAAATATAACTGTGGGACGATAATATTTTTCTTTGATTCGTCCAGCCACTAGCCCCACCACACTCTCATGTGCCAGTTCATCTATTTCAATAATAATATCAGGAAGTATATCCATTTTTTCAATTTTTAAATCCATACGCTTTAAGGAATCCATCTCTTCATCTTGACGTTCTTTGTTCAGAGCGTCTAGACGCTGTTTGAAGGAATAAAGCACATTAGGATCTGTACATTTTAAATAGTTAAGGGCAGTTTCTGCGCTTTCTAGACGTCCACAGGCATTTAGCCTTGGACCAATTTGAAAGCCAAGAGTAGACACACTGATGCGAGGATTAATCATGGTGGCAGCTGGAAGAGCCCCCATATTAAGGGCACCTAGGCCCACCTTTACCATGTGTCTATTTTCACCTATTAATGGAGCTACATCACATACTGTCCCCAAAGCTACAAGGGACTGTATACGTGCTACGATTTCTTTTGTCGGTTTTATTTTAAGGTGAGACAGGAGCGCTTGCCCTAGCTTATAAGCAATCCCTACGCCTGCTAGTGTCTTGTAAGGGTAAGGGCAATCTTTCTGATGAGGATTAATGATGGCATCTGCATTAGGAAGAACAGAAGGCAGCTCATGATGATCGGTAACGATGACCTTCATTCCGAGTTTTTTTGCGTGGGCAACTGCTTCTATGGCAGAAATGCCATTATCAACAGTAATGATGAGAGAGATACCATCTTGGTAAGCTGCATCCACAATATCCACATTAAGCCCATAGCCGTCTTTTTCTCGAAGGGGTAAATAGTGACTTGCAGGGGCATAGTTTAGTGTTTCAAAAACAGATAACAAAACGTAGGTGCTGGTCACACCGTCCACATCATAATCGCCTATAATCCGTATTTTCTCTTGAAGATTCATACTCTCCATAATCAATGAGACTGCTTTTTCAATGTCTTTAAGGCCTACATAGCTTTTGGGGCGAGCACTTCCTAATATATATTCTCTGATTTCATTTAAGTCAAAGTTATTGCGAACACAAATAATAGCAGCAATAAAATCATATAAATGATAGGTAGAGGCTACCTCGTCGATGATGCGTTTTTCCTCTTTGCTATAGTCCTTTTTTGTATATTCTAAAATGGTTTGCATAATAATCTCCAATCTAGGTTTCTAAGGAGTATTTTAGCCCAGATGTCTATCAATTTCTAGTGCTAAATTTAATAACAGTTGTTGAAACTCATAAAGGGGTATATTATAATAAAGCATATGTCAAATAAAGATTGATTCTAATGATGAAGAGATAACAAGGAGTAACATGAGGAAAAAGGCGAAGGAAGTTTTACGGCAGGTTGTATGGAAATTATTAAAGGTAAACTTAAAGCTATTAATAACACTTATCGTTTTTATCGTAGAACCAGAATTGATAACAAAAACTAGAAAAAAGAAGGGCACAAAAAAGTACAAAAAGTATATAAAAATAAAAACTGAATTAGAAGAAAAAAGATAACTAAAGAATAACAGTAAAGAATAACAGTAAAGAATAACAGTAAAGAATAATCAAAGGAATGATTCTAAC
>JAEXBC010000342.1 GCA_023457875.1 Bacillota bacterium
GGAGATGACGGAAAAAGAATAGAGCAGTGCAGAAGATGGTGCAATAAGCATTAAATCGATGGACAAGGAATATATTCACACTCAAAAACAACAAGATATTGCAAGTGAGGAGGCTCCAGTAGGATCCAGCGCTCAAAATAGTATTGCTGATGAGCATAGCTACGGTACTCCTCCTCAGATATAGGGCGTGTACTGTAGGTATAGCTTGTAGATAAATGTTTTGAGGAGTCCGTTAGGAATTCATAGGTAAAGTCAAAAGCTGGGGTTTGGGTGGTTATGTAGGAAGAAAGCTTAGGATATTCAGATAAATGATGAAGAATGAAGCCACTTAAACCCCGATAAGGTAAGTCGTAGTAATTTCTCCATTCGGTTTTCTCAATAAATAGCATTTGCTTAATGATATGTGGGGGAATACAACAGGCATATACCTTTTTCATTAATAGAGAACCTTCCTCGTTTGTCCTTGTCATGATCAAAGTATAACTCATAATAGATAACCTCCTTTGTCTAGGTATGATATATATATGCAATTTAAGGAAAGATATTCCAAAGAAATGGACAAGTAAGATTGCACGGTGGCAATAAATAGAAGGAAAGAGGTATCTGGGATGGTAGGCCTTTATTAGAAAAAGTAAGTTAATAGAGCATAAAATAATGAACAGAATAATGAATAAAATAATGAATAAAAATCATATAAAGAGTGTTGACATGAGTCAAAGTCCGTGATAAACTATCAAAGTACTCAAGTGGTACGCCATATTCCTCGATAGCTCAGCGGCAGAGCATCCGGCTGTTAACCGGAGGGTCGTAGGTTCGAACCCTACTCGGGGAGTTTTCTAGAAATAGGAATATAGGGGCATAGTTCAGTTGGTAGAACGTCGGTCTCCAAAACCGAATGTCGTGGGTTCAAGTCCTGCTGCCCCTGCTTTTATCTGGCCCAGTGGTACAGTTGGTTAGCACGCCGCCCTGTCACGGCGGAGGTCGAGGGTTCGAGTCCCTTCTGGGTCGTTAATTATGGTCGCTTAGCTCAGCTGGGAGAGCACCTGCCTTACAAGCAGGGGGTCATAGGTTCGAGCCCTATAGCGACCATGATTTTTTAACATGGCGGAATAGCTCAGTTGGCTAGAGCACACGGTTCATACCCGTGGTGTCGAGGGTTCAAATCCCCCTTCCGCTATTCACGTAAAAAGCTACTACGCAGTGTAATGTGTAGTAGCTTTTTTGTCATGCTTTTTTTACTTGTTTCACTTCGTTTTGCAAGGAAGAACTATGTTTTGTATAAATCATCATATTAGAGGGAGTCACCTCATAAGTACCAGTATCGAATCTTTTACCAATGGTCTTTCCTTCAAATAAATCTTGCATTTTTTCAAGTGCCAAGGTTCCCCACACAGCTGGTCTTTGGGCAATGGCAGTTTGAATATAGCCACGCTTCATCAGTGTGGCAATTTCATCTGTGAAGTCCACCGTTACGACTTTAATGTTAAGCCTATACTTTTCAATATAACGTGCAAAAGCAAGTCCCCATCCCACATTACTTGCAAAAAAGAGACTTGTATGAGGATATTCGGATAAAATGCCACGAATGTAGTTTTCAGCTTCTTGCTGGGTTGGTTCTCCTGGTGCCATACATTCATGGACAGTAATCGGTGTATTTTGAAGCTGCATCATAAAACCATCCGTTCGGTCATCAATGCTTTCAAGATTACCGCTACTCCAGCGTATGACAGCTACCTGTCCGTTATTATTAAGAAGCTTTTGTGCGGCTTTTGCTGCATGTCTGCCACAGTTAATATTATCTGTACCAATAAGGCAGGCATAGGGGATGTGTTCTAGAACAGACAGGATAAAGATAAGCTTCGTGCCTTTGGCTACAATTTCTCTCACTTTTCTTTGGATTCTTTTATCAGTAATGGGGGAGATACAGAGCCCATCAAATTTATTTTCTTTAATCCTTTCCAAGATGGATAGCATTTCCAAAATGCCGGCTTCACCCCGCCGCTTGGGTGCAAAAATGGAAACCTCAAAATCAAGCGTCTTAGCAGTCTTAAGGGCTTCTTCAGTGGCAGGTGTCCAAAAGACATCGTCTAAGTCCCAAATCATTGCGATTTTCTTTTTGGGTGCTTTTGTTTCAATGGTACTTATTTTTTTAGCTTGATTCTCTATCGTAGATACCTTTTGGAAAAGCTTTTTGGACATCTTAACCATGATGTCAGCCGTACTGGTTTGTTTTAGGGCGAGAGTAGCCACTTCATCTGTGGTTGCTTGGGCATAATCAATGACCGTAGCAATACTACTCATAGAGTCTAATAGGACATTTTTATCTTGCGAAATGGTATTAAATTGTTGGTTAAAAGCTTTTTGGCTATCTACAAAATCCAAGACGCTGGTATTGATTTTTTCAAAGGCATTTACAACTTCCTCTACAGCATTTTTTTGAGTATCAAAGGCAGTGGTAGAGTGATCGATGATTTCTTTTAAGGTAGAAAGTTCATCGCAGATACTGTTAATAACCTGATTGATCATTTCACTTGCATGACGACTTTCTACTGACAGCTTCCGAACCTCTGAGGCAACAACGGCAAAGCCTTTACCAGATTCACCAGCTCTTGCAGCTTCTATAGAGGCATTGAGTGAAAGAAGGTTGGTTTGCTCAGCAATTGAATAGAGAACAGAAGTAATATCATTGATTTTTTGACTTTTATCCAGTAAGGAATAAATTTCAGTTGTAATATCTTGAATAACGTTTTTTAAGACTTTTTGGTTTTGGGCTAAATTATCAATAGACTTTTTACCCTGCATACTTTGTGTGCCCATTTCATAAGCTTGTTCAATAATAACCTTTGATTTTTCGTCCATCGTAGCAATTTTATCCGAAAGACTATCAGCCACCTTGAGGCATTGTAATACATCATTGGCTTGGGTGGTTGTTCCCTCTGCAATAAACTTTGCGGCTATTTTCACATCACTAGTGGCCTGAAC
>JAEXBC010000343.1 GCA_023457875.1 Bacillota bacterium
CTATAATACGTGCTACAAAATCTCCATTATGTTCAACAGCAGCTCCGTTCCCTATATACTTAATAAATAAGATGTTTTTTCTCATGGCTCCTTTTTTTACATAGCCATATTTATCAGCTATATGCCATATCATTTTTTTGGTATCTTCACTAACCCCCTCCTTATTATTAAGCGCTAAAGACACTGTTGCTGGAGAAACTCCTGCCATTTTTGAGATTTCATTAATCGTCATATGAATCATTCCATTTTTTTAATATTGTTTTATATATTAAACTTTACCATGTCATTTTAAAAAAATCAAGATGTTTTTATATAAATTTTAATTATTTTTTTAGGTTTTTTTAATTAAAACATTAATTATCGAGTATATTTACACTATGTTTCTTTGATTTTACTTAAAATAAGGTGCATTTTGTACATATTATTCTATTTTAGTCCTTCTGTTATTAAATTGTTTAATTTAAACATTTTTAAAACCACATTTAAATAATTTAACTGAATTTTAATTACATTAAAAAAGAGCATTCATATTTGTTCTTCACAAATCTAAATGCTCTCTTCGTTATTCATTAAAAGTATTCATTGCCCTTACACTTTCTCGTTCCACTAATTGTGTTCTAACAAGCAACTTTATGCCTTCTTTATGATTTTCATTAATCTTACCTACTAACATTTTAATAGCTTGCTCGCCAAGTTTATCTCGACTTACTTTCATGGTAGTAAGGGGTTTATCCAGTCCAACACAATACGGAATATCATCAAACCCAACAATGGAAATCTGCTGGGGCACTTGTATACCAAATTCTTTTAAAGCTTTAATAACGCCTATAGCCAGTGTATCATTAGCAGCTACATAGGCTGTTGGAAGTTTAATCCCTCTATGAAGTTGTGTTAACATATCTTGGTATGCACTTTCCAAAGTCAATCCAATCGTAACTTTATATTCCTCTTTATAGGTTAATTGCAATCTCTCTACAGCCTTTTGATAGCCTTCTACCCTCTGAAGAATGTTATCAAAATTTATGTAGCTATCAATAAAGCCTATGTCTCTATGACCTAAATGATATAGGTATTTGACTGCATCATAAATACCACCGCGATTATCCATAACGATAGAATCTATATCTGTATACTCAAACATATTATCCACTGCTACAACTGGGATATCCATCTTATTCATTGCTATGGCCACATCTTCTTGCGCCTCCGTGGCTAAAAATATAATCCCCGCGAAATCTTCTTGATTAATAGATGCAAGATCCTTTTCCCATTCACTTTCCATAACATTTTTTATTGCTATATTATATTCATATCTACTAGCCGTATTTTCAATAGCATCTATTAACTCTGTAATAAAATTTCCATTCTTATCAATAGCTATACCGCTACTTACATATTTTACAATTAAAATACTTTTTTTAGGTTTAATAATTTTTTTATTATAACCATATTCCTTAGCCAACTCTAATATGAGCTGCTTCGTTTCTTCTTTAACATTACTTTTTCCATTTAATGCAAGTGAGACTGTTGCAATGGAAACCCCCGCTTTTTCTGCTATTTCTTTAATTGTCATATTACTCCCCCTTCACTATAATTTTACACAAAATCTCATATATAATACAATTATTTTATATTTATGCCTCTATTCACCCATCTAACTATACAATCATATATACATCAAATTTTAATACATCCTTTATATCTTATCAAATAAATTCAAAAAAAGACACCCCCATATCGGGTGTCTCTTATACTATAGCAAACTATTTGTTAATCTCATATTAGCACAAACTACGTGCTAATCTCATATTCTTATCTATTTAATATCTACTTTATAAATCTTGTTTGTTTCAGGGTTTATCCAAAAACCAACCTGCTTTGTTGCGTCATTCTTATCTTGGAAGACTATATATGGCCAGCCCTCATTCTCCGCTCTAGTACATACAGGTGTTTCAATGCCCGCTATTTTATGATTTACGATAAGCTTAATGCATCTTTCTTTGGCTGCTTCTATATCGATGATCAGTTCTTCACCCTCCTTAACAAAGTCTGGAGCCTCCGGTACTGCTACCTGAATAAGCTCTTTGGTGTCTCCATTAAATGCACACCTGTATATTCCATCAACCTGATCTCCTATTCTCTGTTCTATAAAATAACAGCACACTTCATCATATGTTTCCTTTTTGTGATCATTAATATTTTTTACTATTTGTTGATACTGCTCCTCTGTTATTAATTTCGCTTCAAACGACTTCTTGGTGTGATCTAATGTCTCATCAGCCGTCTTATTCATTGATTTTCTATCTAGCACACTCATTTCAAATTGTACATTCTCCCCCATTTCACTAATATCTATATCTAGATAATCCTTTAGAATCTCCATTGTCTTTGCCTTATATATTTCTTGTGTGGCATCCAGTTTTGCGTCCTCTTGAACGGTATAGACCTCATTCATTTTATAAGGTTCTACCTGATTACATGCCGCAAATATCTGCGAAGTGGAAGCAGTTCCTAATCCTACAAGTAATATACTCGCTACTAATTTGTTTAATCTCATTTTTATCAATCCCCTTTTTTATTTGGTATATTTGTTACTACTCTTTTAGTATAAAGAATAAATGTCCGATAAGTTTGTGATAAATGTGAAATAGTTGTCAAATCATCTTAATGTTTAAAAATGATTGTAATCTTTGTTCCACGCCCCACTTCACTAGCAATTTCCATTTGAGCATGGTGTACTTCCATAATCTTTTGGCAAATAGCCAAACCAATACCTGCACCATTATTTTTCTTAGTCCTCGCTGTATCTACAATGTAAAAAGGCTGGCAGATCTTATCCATATGTTCCTGACTAATTCCAATCCCTTCATCTCTCACCCACAAACTCGCCTCCCCCACAGAGGCTGCACTTCCTAAATAAATATGACCTTGCTGTTTAGATGTCTTAATCGCATTATCCATTAAATTATAAAGAAGCATCTTAAGTAAAATTCTATCTGCGGTAATCTGAGTATCATTGTCCTCTACAACAAGCTGAAGTTCTTTATCCTTTAAGCGGGCTTTAAAACTCATTTCAATCTCACTAAAAAGCTCTCTCATATCAATATGCTCCACATGGAGGGTTTGGGACTTTGCATAAATGAGATCCATCATCTTAAAAGCAATCTGCTCTAGATTCTTCCCTTCCTTGTAGATATAATTGGCTGCATCAAAAAATAATTTTTCATCATATCTAGAGGTTCTCATAAAATCCGCATAACCAATGATAGACGTTAGTGGTGTTTTTAACTCATGCGTAAAATTATTAATAAAAGTCTCTTTTTCCTCATTGGCTTTTTCTAGGGCTCCAATTTTTTCTTCAACCGTCTGAGCCATTTGATTAAACTGCTGAGATAATACATTGAACTCATCCTTAGAACGGACTTGTGCCCGCTCCCCATAATGACCTGCTGAGATTCTATTGGCAGAGTAAATAAGTGCTTCTACTGGCCTTGTAATAGACCTACTAATGAGTAGCATAAAAATAGAAAAAATGCAGCAAATGGCAAGGTCCAATTTAAAGAAGAATGCATAGTTCTTATCCCTCTCCTCATAAATAGCTGTAATATCTTTAGCATAATACACCTTGATTGGCATTTGTCTTGTTTTGGAACTACTACATATATACACATACACTC